>JANNTF010000346.1:0-3926 GCA_031403455.1 Alphaproteobacteria bacterium
AGCGTCGATCTGATCTGGATCAACGGGCCGAACTTCCTGGCGATGAAGGAGCAGAATTTGCTGTTCGGTCCGGTGGTCGATCGCTTGCCGAATTTTGCGTTGGTGGATGTCCAGGGCAAACGTTCGACCGTCATCGACTTCACGGCCCCCGTCGACGGCTACGCCGTTCCCTGGCGCATGGCGCAGATCGTCTTCATCTACGATGCGGCACGGGTCAAGGAGCCGCCGCGCTCGGCCGCGCAGATGCTGGCCTGGGCGCGCGCCAATCCCGGTCGACTCACGCATCCCGGGATCCGCAACTTCCTCGGCGTGACGTTCCTCAAACAGGCGCTCTACGAACTCGCCGCCGATCCTCAGGTGCTACAATCGGCGCCACGTGACGACAATTTCGATGCGGTCACCGCGCCGCTCTGGGATTGGTACGATACGCTGCGACCGCTGCTATGGCGCCGTGGGCAGCAATTTCCCGAGACGGGCCCGGCGCAGCGCACATTGATGAACGATGGCGAGATCGACATCATGATCGCGTTCAATCCCTCCGAGGCATCGACCGCGATCGCCAATGGCACGCTGCCCGACACCGTTCGCAGCTACGTGCTGACGCGCGGGACGATCGGCAACACGAGCTTCGTCGCGGTGCCGTTCAATGCGGCGAACAAGGAAGCGGCGCTGGTGCTGGCCGATTTCCTGCTGTCCCCTGAAGCCCAGGCCCATGCCCAGGATCCGCGCATACTCGGCAATTTCACGGTGCTCGATCTCGCACGTCTGGCGCCGACGGAGAGCGCGCGGTTCGACGCATTGCCGCGCGGTGTCGCGACGCTGACGAATGCCGAGCTTGGTCGACCGCTCCTCGAACCGCATCCGAATTGGATGACGCGTATCACGGCGGCCTGGGAGCGACGCTACGCGCGCTGAGCGCGATCTGCTCCGCTGGGCGCCTGGCCTGACGCTCGTCCTGTTTCTGGGGCCGATCGCGACCGGACTGCTCGGCACCTTGCTGCCTGCCTTTGGATGGTTGCCGGCGCTGGGCGGTCGTGCGTTCAGCGTGGCGCCGTGGCGGGACCTCTTGTCGGCGCCCGGTATCATGAGCGCAGTGCGCCTCACTCTTGTCACGGGAATCGTCACGACGGTCGTGTCGCTGAGCATCGTCGTGTTGACCCTTGCCACGCTCGGCGGCGGCACCTGGTTTCGCCGTGGTCAAGCGCTGCTGGCGCCGCTGCTTGCCATTCCACATGCGGCCCTCGCCATTGGCTTCGCCTTCCTGGCATCGCCGAGCGGATGGATCGCACGCCTGATCTCCCCCGGAATCACCGGATGGCATCGGCCGCCCGACATTGCCACGATCCAGGACTCGGACGGCATCGCGCTGATCCTCGGTCTGATGCTGAAGGAAATCCCGTTCCTGTTCCTCATGACGATCGCCGCGCTTGGCCAGATCCGCGCACGCGCCGTGCTGGCTGCGGCTCACGGTCTGGGGTACGGGCCCATCCAAGCCTGGATCAAGCTCGTCTTCCCGATGATCTATCCGCAGATCCGCCTGCCGATCTACGCGGTGCTGGCGTTCTCGCTGTCGACGGTCGACGTCGCGGTCATCCTCGGGCCGGGAGCGCCACCGCCGCTCGCGCCGCTGGTCGTGCGCTGGTTCACGGACCGCGACATCCTGATGTACTTCCCCGCGGCGGCCGGAGCCGTGCTGCAGCTTCTCCTCGTCGGCGCGGCGATCGGGATGTGGCGATGCGCCGAGCTGATCATCGCGCCGCTGGCCCGGCGCTGGATCATGCGCGGTCGTCGCGGCGGCGAGGGGCGCCTGATCGCGGCGTGCGCACAAACCCTGACGTCGCTGACCGCGATCACCAGTGCCGGCGCCCTGGCGTGTCTGATGGTGTGGAGCCTCGCCGGCGCCTGGCGCTTCCCCGAGGCGTTGCCCGGATCTTGGACATTGGACATCTGGCGCCAGCAATCGAATGCGCTGCTGGTGCCGCTGCGCCATAGCCTGCTCGCGGCCGCGACGGCGACGCTGCTGGCGACGCTGCTCGTGATCGCGTGTCTGGAAAACGAACAGCGCCGGGCCTTGCGTCCGGGGAGCGGCGCGCTCTGGCTCATTTACGTGCCACTGCTGATTCCGCAGACGGCGTTCCTGTTCGGCGTGCAGCTGACTCTGGTCTGGATCGAGCTGGACGGAACCTGGTTCGGCGTCGTGTGGTGCCATCTCCTGTTCGTCTTGCCGTACATGTTTCTGTCTCTGTCCGACCCGTATCGCGCGCTCGATCGTCGCTACGCCCGCGCGGCGCAGTGCCTCGGCGCGTCGCCGTGGCGTGTCCTGATCCGCGTCAAGCTGCCGATCCTGCTGCGTCCCCTGCTGGTCGCCATCGCGATCGGCTTTGCGATCAGCATCGGTCTCTATCTGCCGACGCTGTTTGCCGGCGCCGGCCGTTTCGAGACGCTGACGACCGAAGCCGTCACGCTGGCGTCCGGCGGCGATCGGCGCGTCGTGGCGGTCTTCGCCTTCGTTCAGGCCCTGCTTCCGTTGACGGTCTATGCCGCGGCGCTCGCCGTGCCGAGATGGCTGCATCGCAACCGCCGCGCACTCGGGCCCGCGTCGTGAACACGGATCTGCGTCTCGTGCATGTCGGCGTATCGCTCGGGTCCCAGGCTTTGTTCGGGGAGGTTTCGGTCGAAGTCCGGCCCGGCGAGATCGCGACGGTCATGGGCCCGAGTGGCTCGGGCAAATCGACTCTGCTGTCGTTCGTGTGCGGCACGCTCGATCCTGTGTTCCGGGCGCGCGGCCAGGTGATCGTCGCCGGCGACGATGTCACGCAATGGCCGGCCCGGCGCCGTCGCGTGGGAATTCTGTTTCAGGACGACATGCTGTTCCCGCATCTCAGCGTCGGCGAGAATTTGGCATTCGGACTGGTGGAGACCGTGCGCCACCGCGCGGAACGGCGCGGCATGGTCGCGGCGGCGCTGGCGGAAGCGGAGTTGACGGAATTCGCCGAGCGCGATCCCGCGACCCTGTCGGGTGGCCAGCGCGCCCGCGTCGCGTTGATGCGCACGCTGCTCGCGCAACCGCGCGCCCTGCTGCTGGACGAGCCGTTCAGCAAGCTCGATGTCGAGCTTCGCGAGCGGGTACGCCGCTTCGTGTTCGATCACGCGCGGCGGCGCAGCCTGCCGGTCCTCCTGGTCACGCACGACCCGGCCGACGCGGCCGCTGCCGGAGGGCCGATCATCGCGATCGCGCCGGCGTCGTTGCGCTGATGGCTTTCACGTGCCGGCGATATACGCCGCCACGTCGTCGCGCTGGCGCCGGTCCAGATGCAGTCCGGTCTTCGTCCGGCGCCACAGCACATCCGCGGCGGTCATGGCAAATTCCTCGACGCGCAGCCAGTCGACCTCGCGGGCGTAGAGCCCGGCGCCGAAATGGCGGCCGAGATCGTCGCGTGTCTCCACGCCGTCCAGCAATCGTGTGACGCGCGTCCCGTGACGCCGCGCCAATCCGTGGAGATGCGTCGCGTCGAGCCATGGCCGAATTCGCGCCTGGTCGGCGAGGAAGGCGCTGAAATCCGCCCGCGCGATATCGCCGCCCGGCAACGCGGCATGGGCCGTCCAAGCCGCACCCATGGCGGGAAAGAAGGGTGCGAGCTTGCCGAGCGCATGTTCAGCCAGACGCCGAAACGTCGTGATCTTCCCGCCGAACACGCTCAGGGCGGGGGGCTGCCCGGGCTCGCCGTTGAGATCGAGGACATAGTCGCGAGTCACCGCCGAGGCATTGCGCCGACCGTCGTCGTAGAGCGGCCGCACGCCGGCATAGCTCCAGACCGCATCGGCAGGCGAGATGGGTTCGGCCAGGTATCGATTGGCGGCGCGACACAGATAGGCGATCTCGGACTCGTCGATCGTGGCCTCGCCCGCATCTTGCGCGAAAGGAA
>JANNTF010000347.1:0-3004 GCA_031403455.1 Alphaproteobacteria bacterium
GAAGCGGCGGCGAGGCTGGGACCGGTCGACATCTATCGCGCGGTGTTCCGGCCGATGAAGCACACGCTGTCAGGACGCGAGGAGAGGACGCTGATGAAGCTGGTCGTCGATCGCGCGAGCCAGATCGTGGTAGGTGCGCACATGGTCGGGGCGGACTCGCCCGAGATCATCCAGGCGCTCGCGATCGCGGTGAAGGCCAGGCTCGGCAAGCGCGATTTCGATCGCACCGTCGCCGTTCATCCGACCGCCGCCGAGGAATTCGTGCTGATGCGCGAACCGATCAAGCCAGGCTGATTGATTGCAAGGAGGAGCAGCGATGGGTTTTCATCTGTCCCGCGACGACGTCGCGCGTTACGAGCGCGATGGATATCTGTTTCCGTACGACGTGTTGCCGGCCGCGGAGGCCGTCGAAACACGACGCAAGATCGAGGCGTTCGAGCACAGCCTCGGCGGTCCGATGCCGCGGGATCTGCGCCACAAGCCGCATCTGTTCTCGCACAGCCTCGACGCGATCATCCGCCGGCCGGAAATCCTCGATCGCGTGGAGAGTCTGATCGGTCCGGATATCCTGTGCTGGGAAACCGTGCTGTTCATGAAGGAGGCGAAGGATCCGGCATTCATCTCGTGGCACCAGGACGTCGCCTATTGGGGGCTTGAGCCCTACGAGATCCTCACGGCATGGGTCGCGCTGAGCCCGAGCACGCCGCAGAGCGGTTGCATGCGCATCCTGCCGGGATCGCATATCGGCGAGATCGCGGCGCACAAGGATACTTTCGCGCCCAACAACATGCTGTCGCGCGGGCAGGAGATGCAGGTCGATGTCGATGAACGCAAAGTCGTCGATATCGTGCTGCAGCCCGGGCAGATGTCGCTGCATCACGTCAAGATCGCCCATGGCTCGGCGCCCAACGGCTCGACGGATCGACGGATCGCCGCATCGGCTTCGCGATCCGCTACGTCCCCGCGCATGTCCGCCAGTCGATCGGCGGCAACGACACGGCGACCCTGGTGCGTGGCACCGATCGCTTCGGGCATTTCGAGCCGGAACCGCGGCCCAGCGCCGATTTCACGACGCAAGATTTCGCCACGCAGAAGCGCCTGCGCGACCGGCGGATGGCGATCCTGATGCGGCCCAAACCCGCCGCGTGATCGGGGCTCAAGGCTGCGGCCAGAACGCATCCGTGCGGTCGAGCAGGCGGTAGACCGCGAGGCCGATGGTTTCCTTGAACGCGCGGCCGAACTCGGCGAGCCGCCGACCCGGACCGCGCATCAGGCTGATCGCTTCGGCCGGATCGGCGCGGTGGTCCACGGGAAAGGCGAGAACCTTCCAGCCGGCGCGGCGAAAACAGCCGATCGCGCGCGGCATGTGGGAGGCTGACGTGACGAGCAGCCATGTCTCCTGCGGCTGCGGTGCGGCGAGCGTGTAGCTCGCCACCGCGTTCTCGTGCGTGTTGCGCGAGCGATCCTCGAACACGACGCGGTCCGGCGCGACGCCCAGCGCGGCGAGCAGCGGCCGGGCGGCGTCGGCGTCGCGATCCTCCGGCGCGAACAGGGCGCCGGAGCCGCCGGTGAAGACGATGCGCGCGGCGGGGTAGCGGCGCGCGAGGTTGGCCGTCGCGGTCAATCGCGGCATGCCGCCGTCACCGACTGCAAAGGCGCCTGCCCGGCGGACGAGTCCAGGATCGACATCGCCGCCGAGCACGACGATGCCGTCGACCCGCCCCGGTAACGGGTCGGGTTGCGCGAAACGCGATTCCAGGGCGCCCAGCCACCAGCTGCCCAGCGGCACGATCCAGAGCAGGCCGGTCGCGGCGACGGCACCAGTCACCAGCCGTCGTCCCCAACGCGCCGTGCGCGCGCGGCATAGCAGCATGGCGCCGAGTGCGGTCAGCAGGAACAGCGCCGTCTGGGGATCCAAGATGATCCCGGCGAACTTGGAAAGGGCGAAGATCAGCGAGGTGACGTCGAGCGACATGGCAGGTTGCCGAAGCGGGGCAGGCGTGGTCGTTGCGCCGCGACTCGCGACGAGGTTAAGTTCCGGTTCAATCCTTAAGCTCAACGAGTTGAACATGCCCGCAAAATGGACTCCCGAAGGCTGGCGCAATCGTCCGATCCGGCAGATGCCGGCGTATCGCGACAAGGCCGTGCTCGCGGCGGTGGAGACCAAACTCGGCGGCTTTCCGCCGCTGGTATTTGCCGGTGAGGCCCGTGCGCTCAAGGCGCGGCTGGCGGCGGTTGCCGACGGCAAGGCCGTGCTCCTTCAAGGCGGTGATTGCGCCGAGAGTTTCGCCGAATTCTCGGCCAACAACATCCGCGACAGTTTCAAAGTCTTCCTGCAGATGACGGTGGTGCTGATGTACGCGGCCGGCATGCCGGTCGTGAAGATCGGCCGCATCGCCGGTCAATTCGCCAAGCCGCGTTCGGCCGACACCGAGACGATCGACGGCGTGACGCTGCCGGCCTATCGCGGCGACATCATCAACGGCATCGAGTTCGAGTCGGTGGCGCGTGAGCCCGACCCGCAACGCATGCTGCAGGTCTATTCGCAATCGGCGTCGACGCTGAATCTGCTGCGCGCCTTCGCGCGCGGCGGTTATGCCGATCTCCATCGCGTGCATGGCTGGACGCAAGGCTTCGTGGCGAATTCGCCGGCCGGCGAGCGTTTCCGGGAGCTCGCCGACCGCATCGGCGAGGCGCTCACCTTCATCGAAGCGTGCGGCATCCGTGCCGATCTCACGCCGCAGATCAGCGAAGCCGAGATCTTCACGAGTCATGAGGCGTTGTTGCTGCCCTACGAGCAGGCGCTGACTCGCGTCGATAGCACGTCGGGCGAGTGGTACGATTGCTCGGCGCACATGGTCTGGATCGGCGAGCGCACACGTCAGCTCGACGGCGCTCATATCGAGTTCTGCCGTGGCATCAAGAACCCGGTCGGCATGAAGGTCGGTCCGACGATGGAGGGCGACGAGCTGATCCGGCTCTACGGAAGCGCGCTCGAGCCCGG
>JANNTF010000348.1:0-1933 GCA_031403455.1 Alphaproteobacteria bacterium
GCTTTGATGACGGCGCGGGCGCGCAGGATCTCGCCCTCCAACTCAGCGATATGGGCCTCCAGATCACCGATCGACCAGCCCGAGAGATCCTTGACAGGCTGCGGCTTGCGCCGCGGTTCGAGATCGTCGAGATCCATGCCGCCTCCTTTCGGTGTCCATCGAAGCCCTGCTAAACATCCCCATCTCTCCACGCAACACTCACGATCATGAGCCCGCCCATGCCCCTCCCCGGTCACATGACTGCGATCGAGATCCTTCGCCCTGGCGGTCCCGAGGTGCTGAGCCCTGCCGAGCGGGCTGTCCCCGTGCCGGCAGCCGGCGAGGTCCTGGTCCGGGTACGCGCCGCCGGCGTCAACCGGCCGGATGTGCTCCAGCGCCAGGGCGGTTACGCACCGCCGCCCGGGGCATCGGACATCCCCGGCCTCGAGATCGCCGGCGAGGTGGTCGCCATCGGTCCGGGCGTGACCTGGCCGGTCCTCGGAGAGAACGTGATGGCGCTGGTCGCCGGGGGCGGGTACGCCGAGTTCTGCGTGGCGCCAGCACCGCAATGCCTGCCCATCCCCCGCGGCTTCTCGATGGTGGAGGCGGGTGGCATTCCGGAGACATTTTTCACGGTTTGGACGAATGTCTTCGACCGTGGGCGGTTGCAAACGGGTGAAACCTTCCTGGTCCATGGCGGGGCGTCCGGCATCGGCACGACCGCCATACAACTGGCCAAGCAGCACGGCGCGCGCGTCTTCGCCACGGCGGGAACCGCCGAAAAATGCGCAGCCTGCGAGCGTCTCGGCGCGGAGAAAACCATCAATTACCGCACGGTCGATTTCGTCCAAGCCATCAAGGACGCGACCCAAGGTCAAGGTGTGGATGTCATTCTCGACATGGTCGGGGGTGACTACACCGCGCGCAACCTGACTCTCCTGCGCGAGGAGGGCCGGCTGGTTCAGATCGCGTTCCTGAGGGGTGCCAAGGTGGAGGTCGATCTGAACCCGTTGATGCGCAAGCGGCTGACGCTGACCGGCTCGACCCTGCGGCCGCGCAGTGTCGCCGAGAAAGGCGCGATTGCGGCGAGGCTGCGCGCACGCGTGCTGCCGTGGCTCGAGGGGGGCCAGGTACGACCGATCATTCATGAGATTTTTCCGCTCCACCAAGCCGCGGCGGCGCATGCGGCCCTGGAGGCCGACCGGCACGTGGGCAAGATCGTGCTTGAGATCCGGTGATCAAGCTCTTGATCAAATTGCAGACTTGAAGTCTTTGACCGGCGGATTTCCGAGCTATATAACCCCGCGCAATTCCGCGACATCGATGTGATGGTGGAGGGCGGACGTCCCCGGTCCTTCCGGAACGTCGCGACCGATCCCCTATGCCTGGAGGTAGTCTTCGTTATGTCTGTTCTTCTCATGCCCAAAGCGACCGCCGTATGGCTGGTCGAGAATACAGGGTTGACCTTCGATCAGATTGCCGAGTTCTGCACCATGCACGTGCTGGAGGTTCAGGGGATCGCGGACGGCGAAGTCGCGATTGGCATCGTCGGCGCCGACCCGATCGCGAACGCGCAACTCACGCGCGAAGAGATCCAGCGCTGCGAGGCCGATCCGAAAGCGCGTCTGAAGATGCTCGCCAAGGACATCCCGGAGACGATGCAGCGCACTCGCGGCGCGCGTTACACGCCGATCGCGAAGCGCCAGGACAAGCCGAGCGCGATCGCCTGGCTGCTGCGCCATCACCCGGAACTGACCGACGCCCAATGCGGGCACCTGCTCGGCACGACCAAGTCGACCATCCAGAAAGTGCGCGACCGTACGCATTGGGACATGCAGAACATCAAGCCGACCAGCCCGGTCACCTCCGGCGCCATCGGCCAGCTCAACTTAGTCGAGGCCTGGTGGGATCGCAACTCCGCTCTCGGCGCCTGGCAATACTCCGTCCCGCCCGG
>JANNTF010000349.1:0-2551 GCA_031403455.1 Alphaproteobacteria bacterium
GGGCAGCGTCATCCACGTCATCCGCGACATCACCAGCGAGATGCGCGCCCAGGAAGCGCTTGCCGGCAGCGAGGCGCAGTTCCGTGACGGCATCGAGAGCATGGCCGATGGCTTCATCATGTTCGGCGCCGATGGGCGGACCGTCCATTGGAACAATCGCTACGTGGAGATCTATCCGTATCTGCAAGGGCGCATCGAGCGCGGCATGACCGATCAGCAGCTGCTCGAAATGCACGCCGCATCCGATGCGTATGGGCTCGCCCCGCACGAGCGCGCCGCGTGGGTGCTGGCGAACATGACCGGCCTCGCGGCGTACGGCGAGAACGTGACGCGTTCGCTTGCCGATGGGCGGGTGCTCAACGTGCGCGGCATGCCGACGCAAGGTGGTGGTGGCATCTACGTCATCACGGATGTCACCGCGGAGACAAGATCCAAACAGGTGCTGGAGCAGACCCTCGGCGATCTTCGGGAGAGCCAGGAAGCGGTGCGGCGGTTGGCGCTGGTCGCCCAGCATACGACCAACGCGGTGCTCATCACCGATGCGAAAGGACGCATCGAATGGACCAACCCCGCGTTCACGCGCATCAGCGGTTATGGCCTGGCGGAAGTGACGGGACGCAATCCGGGCGACCTGCTCCAGGGGCGTGATACCGATCCCGCCACCATCGCCATCATGCGGGCCGCGCTCGCGCGTCGGGAGGGCTTCCACGTCGAGCTCCTCAACTACACGAAATCCGGCCAGCCCTATTGGCTCGAACTCGATTGCGCGCCGGTCAGGAGCGAGAACGGCGACGTCGAGCGCTTCGTCGCGATCGAGGCCGACATCACGCTGCGCAAACTCCAGGAGAAGCGCCTCGCCGACGCGCTCGAGCGTGAGCGCGAGGTGGTGACCCAGCAGAAGCGCTTCGTGTCCGTGGCCGCGCATGAGTTTCGCACGCCGCTCACCATCATCGACGGCGCGGCGCAGCGCCTGCTGCGCTACGCCGATCGCCTCAGGCCCGACGATCTGCGCGAGCGCGCGCGCAAGATCCGTGGCGCCGTCATGCGCATGATGATGCTGGTCGATACCACGCTCAACATGGCGCGCATCGATGAAGGTCAGATCTCCCTCAGCCTGACGGACGTGGATGTCGTCGCGCTGCTGACCGCCATCTGCCGCCGGCAGGAAAGCATCGCGTCGGATTTCACCTTCACGATCGCGGGCGGCGATTCCGCCATCATGGTGCAAGCCGATCCGCGGCTCCTGGACCAGGTTTTCACGAATCTGCTCTCGAATGCGGTCAAGTACTCGGGCGCCAGCCGCCGCATCGAGATGCGTGTGACCGCGGTTCACGAGCGGGTCGAGATCGCCATGCGCGACTTCGGGATCGGCGTTCCGGCCGACGAGGTGTCGCAACTCTTCA
The DNA here is from genome assembly GCA_031403455.1 of Alphaproteobacteria bacterium. Taxonomy (GTDB): domain Bacteria; phylum Pseudomonadota; class Alphaproteobacteria; order CACIAM-22H2; family CACIAM-22H2; genus CAIOSQ01. The sequence continues at coordinate 1,404 of JANNTF010000349.1, forward strand.
CGCGCTTCTACCGCGCGAGTACCGCGCGCGGTTTGCCCGGCACCGGCATCGGGTTGAACCTCGTCAAGGAGCTCGTCCACCTCCATGGTGGCGAGATCTCCGTCGCGAGCCGCGTCGGTGAAGGCACCGTCTTCACCGTCGTGCTGCCGATCGATGTCGCCCGTTCACGTATCGCAACGCTTTCACCCGCTGCAGCATAGAGGATCCATCATGGCGCTCATTCTGGTTGTCGAAGACGAAAGCGATATCCGCGACGATATCGAAGACATTCTGCGTTTCGGCGGTCACGAGGTGATCGGCGCCGCGAATGGCCGTCTTGGCCTCGATGCGGCGCTCAACGGTCGGCCCGATCTGATCCTGTCGGACATCAACATGCCGGAGATGGATGGCGGCCAGTTCCTGCAAGCGGTGCGCTCGCAATCCACGGAGATCGCCAACACGCCCTTCGTCTTCCTCTCGGCCTATGCCGAGCGCGAGGCCGTCATCGAGGGCAAGAAGCTCGGCGCCGATGATTACATCACCAAGCCGATCGACCACGAATTGCTGATCGAGACGGTGAATGCACGGCTGCGCCAGGTGCGTCGTCTCGACGATCAGAAGAAGCAGGAGCTGGCGACCCTGCGACGCTCGGTGCTCGATGTTTTCCCGCACGAGCTGCGGACGCCGCTCAACTCGGTGATCGGATTCGCGGAGCTTCTGCTCGGCGACCTGCCCGGCGGCAAGCTCACCGGCCCGTCGCAGGAATATGCCGCGATGATCCTGGAATCCGGCCAGCGGCTGCAGGAGCTGGTCGAGCGGGTGCTCGATCTCGTCGCCGTCACGACCGGCAAGCTGGTGCCGAAGGAGCATGAGATCGCCTGTAGCGATCTGCTCGAGAGCTGCGCACGGCTCCATCGCGCGCTCGCGGAGCAGCGAGGCGTGGTGATCAGCGTGGAGGTCGCGCCGGCGATGGCGCGCTTGCGCTCCGATGAGCATTTCCTGCGCCGCGCGGTCGGCGAGCTCATGACCAACGCCGTCAAGTTCACGTCGCAGGGCGGCCGCGTCACGATCGTTGCGCAGGTCGTCGACGGTCAGCCGACGATCCATGTTCGCGATACCGGCGAAGGCATCAGCGAGGAGGCGTTGGGCCGGCTGGGCAGCCCGTTCTT
>JANNTF010000350.1:0-2915 GCA_031403455.1 Alphaproteobacteria bacterium
CCGACGTGCCGCGGCTGCCCACGGCTGCGCTCCGCTTTCGCCCGCTGGGGGGCGCGCCCGCCGCGAAACCCCGCGTGGCGCCCACCGCGCCGCGCAACAGCGCGACCGTCCATGTCGAGAGCCGCTCGGGCCTGCGCGAGGTGGTGATCGAGACCGGGCTGACCGACGACCGCTTCACGGAAGTGCGTGGCGGCCTCGCAGCCGAGGATCTCGTGGTCACAGGGTATCGCTGAGCGGCTGCCCCGCGATCGGTGCGGTCAGCGCCGATCGAGACCGCGGTCGACGATGGCGAACGCGATTGCTGCCGCCGCGAGCTGGGCGAGCACGAAGGCTGGAACATCGACCGGTCGGATGCCGGCGAAGCTGTCGCTGAGGCTCCGCGCCAGCGTGACCGCCGGGTTCGCGAACGACGTCGACGCCGTGAACCAGTAGGCCGCGGCGATCCACGCGGCGACCGCGGCGGCGATCGAGCGCGCGCCGCGCGCCGACAGTATCAGGATCATCGCGACGAGGCCGAAGGTTGCGACGAATTCGGAGAGCAATTGGCCGCTGCCGGCGCGTGGCTTCGTCGACGCGAGGAACAGCGCATGCTCGTCGAACATCGCATGCGCCAGCGCCACGCCGGCGATCGCCGCGACGCTCTGGACGGCCACGTAAGCGATCGCGTCGCCCCGCGTGATGTCGCCGCGCATCGCCATCGCCATCGTCACGACCGGATTGAAATGCGCGCCCGAGATCGGGCCCAGAGTCTCGATCAGCGCGTACAGCACCGCAGCTGTCGCGAGCGTATTGGCCAGCAACGCGATCGCGACGTTGCCGCCGGCGAGGCGCTCGGCCATCAGACCCGAGCCGACGACCGTCGCGAGAAGCAGGGCAGTGCCGATGGCCTCGGCGCCCAGGCGCTGCGGGCGCGTGTATGGCTTCGTCACGCGATCGCGCGATGCATGCAGAGCGCGCTCGCCGGACAGAGCATTGCGAATTCGCGGGTGGCGTTCAGCCCGGCGGGTACCGCGGAGCGTGGCGACGGGGCGAAGCCCGAGCGCGCGAAGTAGCTTGCTGCGGTCGTCGTGAGCAGGAACATGTCGGTGCAGCCGGCGTCGCGCGCGGCTGCGATCCGATCAGCGACCAGATTCGAGGCGATGCCGCGATGGCGAAACGCGGGATCGACGACGACCGATCGCAGCAGCGCCGCGCGCCCGACGATCTCGAGCGCCGCCGCGCCGACGATCTGCTTCCGCTCGGTGACGACCGCCGTCCGGTCGGGAAACCACGTCTCCTCGAGTGCGTCCGGCAACGCCGCCGCGCTCAGCAAGCGCCGCAGCGCATCGCCGTCGCGTGTGGCGGCCGGCCGCAACATTGTCGTCATGCCGTTTGCGGCGTGCCCGTGCCGAGCGCACGGATCTCGCGCTGGATCTCCGGGTTGGAAAGTGAGGCCAGCGGCAGCGCGCAGAAGATCTTGATGCGCTTCTCCATCATCCGGAACAATTCGGTGAACACCACGCCTGTCTCCGCCTCGGACCCCTCGAACGCCGCGGGGTCCGGGAAAGGCCAATGCGCGGTCATCGGCCGCCCGGGCCAGATCGGGCAGATCTCGTTGGCGGCCTGATCGCAGACCGTGATGATGAAATCGATCGACGGTGCGCCCGGCGTTGCGAACTCACTCCAGCTCTTCGAGCGCAGGCCGGCGATCGGCAACTCCATGCGCTCGAGCAGATCGAGCGTGTGGCGATTCACCATGCCCTTGGGAAAGCTGCCGGCGCTGAAGCCGCGGAGCTTGCCGGCTCCCCAGTGATTGATCAGCGCCTCGCCGATGATCGAGCGCGCCGAGTTGCCGGTGCACAGGAACAGGATGTTGCGGATACGATCGGTGGCCATGGCACGGCTTCAACCGAATTCAGGCGCGCAGCATGCGCCTGCCGACGCCGATGCGGCGACTTCCGGTTGCTTGCGCGCGGCGCCACAACCGCCGCCGCTTGCAGTGCTCGTCGCTGCCGGCGCGCAGCAGCTCGTCGCACTCGCCGGCGCAACCGGCGTACGGCTGCCATAGGTCGTCGCCTCGCCGTGGGTCCAGAACGTTTCCCATGAGAGGCCTGCCGGATCGGTGACCCAACCCTTATCCGACTGCGCGTAGCAGCAGGTCGCTGCACCCTTGTCGGCGATCTCCTCGTCGGCGTCCTCGAGGCGCCGGTGCAGCACGCCGAGTTCGTCGCTACTGTCGACTTGGATGCCGAGATGATCGAGACCGGGTGCGGCGCCACGCATCGAAATCGCGAAATTGACGCGCGGATCGTCGAGCATCCATTTCGCGTAGTCGGGCTTCTCGACGCTCGGTGCGGCGCCGAACAGGGTCGAATAGAACCGCGTCGCCGCGGCGAGATCGGCGACCGCGACGTGAACGTGGAAGCGCTTCATTTTCCGACTCCCTTGGTGATGCGGGTACGTGGAGCCGGGGCGCAGACGCCGCCCCGGCAGCAATTCTCGGTGAGGAAGGCGACGAGTCCGTTCATCGCCGTGAAATCCGCCGCGTAGACGATCGACCGTCCGTCGCGCGTCGCGCGGACGAGCCCGGCCTGGGTGAGCGCCGCGAGATGGAAGGACAAGGTCGGCGGCGCGACGTCGAGCTTCTCGGCGAGCTGCCCGGCGGGCATGCCGTCGGGTCCCGCCTCGACCAGTCTGCGGAAGGCGGCGAGACGCGTCTCCTGGGCGAGCGCCCCGAGGGCGATGACGGCGGCGCTGGTTTCCATATTTCGATAATTATGGAAACGTTGAACGAAAGTCAAGCTCTCGTCATCAGGAGTTCTGTTACGCCGACCTTACGAGACCGCTGCTCACGAGCACGACGTGGATGCGCGACTCATCACCTATTCAGGCGAGCCAGCGCTTGCGGCGTTTGTAGTGCTTCACGTCGCGGAAAC
>JANNTF010000351.1:0-3188 GCA_031403455.1 Alphaproteobacteria bacterium
CGTCCATCAGCTGCTCGGCGGCAAGCAGCGCGATCGCGTGCCGGCTTTCGCCACCACCTCGGCCGCGCCCGGTCCGGAAATGATCGAACAGGGCCGGAAGTTGATCGAGAAGGGCTGGAGCTGCTTTCGCCTGTCCTGCGCCGATCACGCGAGCAAGAGCCTGTACGAGCCGCGCGAGTCGATCGCGATCACGGCGCATTGGCTGATGAAGGCGCGCGAGGCGCTGGGCGACCGCGTCGTGCTCGGCGTCGACTACCATCACCGGCTGTCGATCGCGGAGGCGGCTTCGTTCTGCCAGAAGATGCCGCGCGGCACGCTCGACTTCCTCGAGGAGCCGATCCGCGACGAGACGCCCGAGGCCTATGAATCGCTGCGCCGGCTGGTCGACATCCCCTTCGCCATCGGCGAGGAGTTCTCTTCGAAATGGCAGTTCCTGCCCTTCATCGAGCGCGGCATCCACCAGTTCAACCGCATCGATATCTGCAATGTCGGCGGCTTCACCGAGGCCATGAAGATCGCCGGCTGGAGCGAGGCGCATTACGTCGATCTCATGCCGCATAATCCGCTCGGGCCGATCTGCACGGCGGCGACCGTGCATATGTCGGCGGCGGTGGCCAATTTCTCCTGGCTCGAATCGCGCACCTCGCCGACCAAGCAGCTCGGCTTCGACGATCGCGAGTTCTTTCCGACTCAGGTCGTTCTCGACGGCGCGGCCTATATCGTGCCGGACGCGCCCGGGCTGGGCGTCGAGGTCAACGAAGATCTCGTGAGCCGCCAGGGGTTCCGCTTCTGGGAGGCGCCGCATCTGCGCCGGCGCGACGGCTCCTATACGAATTGGTGACGCAACGGGTCGTCAACCCGGGGCGGCGGCGCCGGGCGCCATGTGGACGAGTTCCCAGATATGGCCGTCCGGGCCGTCGAAGCCGTGCTGGTACATGAAGCCGTGATCCTTCGATTCGCTCGGTGTCGTGCCGCCGCCGGCACGCGCCTTGGCGACCATCTCGTCGACTCTCGCGCGGCTTTCGCAGGACAGGCAGACCAGCACTTCAGCGCTCTTGGTCGCGTCGCAGAGTTCCTTCCGGGTGAAGGTCTTGAAGAAATTTTCGACCAGCAGCATGACGAAGATGTTCTCGTCGACGATCATGCAGGTTGCGTTCTCGTCGGTGAAATTGGGATCGAATGTGAAGCCGAGGCCCGAAAAGAAAGTGACAGACCGCTTCAGGTCCTTGACCGGCAGGTTCACGAAGATCTGCGTCGCCATGGCTTTCTCTCAAAACAAGTTCACCGACGCGGCGCGCCGGCGTCGTTCAGTGCCTCGCCATAATACATGCGCACGATACCGGCTTCGGCGGCGGCGGCTTCGCAGAGTCGGCAGGGCCTCGACGTGGAATACAGGACGCTGCCGGTCAGGAGCTTGCGACCGAGGCGGCGCTGCGCGTCCTTGATCGCCTCGCGTTCGGCATGCGCGTCGGCATCACCGAGCTTCACGACGCGGCTCGGTCCTTCGCCGACGAGCTTGCCGTCGAGAACGAGCACGGCGCCATAGGATTGGTCACCCCAGGACTCGGCCAGGCGCTTCATCGACGCCGCGGCCTCGTACCAGCTTCGGTCGCTCGGCGACACCGGTGCCGCGCTTGCCGGGCCAACCGGAAGTCTGACCGCCGAGATGACGCCGACTGCGACCGTGAGTGCGTTGCGTCGAGAAACTCCATCCACGGGCCGCTCCTAGATCTGCCGACGCTTGTGCAGGCGCCAGGCTCTGTATGCGCAGGACACACCGACCGCGAAAATCAGCACCGAGGGAATGCCGAACATGAGCAGATCCTCGGTATTCTTCGCGACGTCGCTGGAGACGATGATGCAGCATCCGCCGAAGATCAGCAGCGCCGCGCTCACCACGCACAGCACCACGAGCAGAAAGCCCGAGGGACGTTGCTGCGGCGGCTTGGCTTGTGGCGTGAGCGGGATTCTGGTCATGAGCGTGGCTCACTCGGCAGCCGGCGCGGGCTCGCGCAACCGGTGATGCGTGCGCGTGCGGTAGAAGAGATTGTAGGTGTCGAAGGGAATGATCTGACCCTCCGGCGTCACGAAATGGATGCAGCTGCGCTTCACCTGGCCGAGATCGAAATTGTAGCGGTCGAGGAACTGCACGATCACGACGCGGAAGACATTGTCGTAGCCGATGCCGGTCGGCAGCTCGAAGCTCGGCAGGCAGCACAGCAGATCACCGAGGATCTTCGATGTCGTGGTGCCGGTGGTCGACAGCGACAGCGCGTCGAACACACGGCGCTTGAGCTCGGGATATTTCTCGAAGGCGATGGCGTTGGGCGCGGCGTCAACGAACACCTCGCGCGGCAGCAGGCTGGTGAGGGGCACGAGCTTCTCGCCGCTGCGCAGCGCATAGCCGATCGCGATGTTCTCGGGATTGCACGGCAGCGGCACGATATCGGTGTCGGCGAAGCCGGAATCCTGGTCGACCAGGCCGCGGCGGATATCGCTGAGCACCACGCGATGGCGATTCTTGTCGAAGCCCTCGTTGCGGCCGGCATCCTGCACGGGCTGGAAGGTGACGCCGCGCACGCAGCGATAGCCGAGCGCAAAGCGCACGATCTCGCCGAGCTCGTGGTCGTTGACGCCCTTCTTCACCACGACCACGAGGGTCGTCGACACGCCGGCCGCCTCGAGATTGTCGAGGGCCTGAAGGCGGATGCGCGTGAGATCGGCGCCGCGGATATCGACCAGCGCCTCGCGTTGCAGCGAGTCGAATTGCAGATAGACCTCGAAGCCCGGCTTGAGCTCGGCAAGCTGCGCCACGAAATCCGGCTCGCGCGCGATGCGGATGCCGTTGGTGTTGAGCATCACATGACGGATCGGCCGGCGCCTGGCGGCGTGGAGGATCTCCAGGATCTGCGGATGCAGGGTCGGCTCGCCGCCGGAGATCTGCACGAGGTCAGGCTCGCCCTCGGCCTCGACCAGCGCATCGAGCATGCGCTCGACCTCCGCGAGCGAGCGCGTGCCGGACTGCGCGGGGCTGGAGCTGGCGAAGCAGACCGGGCAGGTCAGATTGCAATGCTCGTTGATCTCGATCAGCCCGAGGCAGGTGTGTTGTTCATGGTCGGGACAGAGCCCGCAATCCCACAGCTTTTCTCGCCTTGTCCGATGGACCGTATGGGTTTTCATTTGAATTA
>JANNTF010000352.1:0-3209 GCA_031403455.1 Alphaproteobacteria bacterium
GGTGCACGTCGCGCACCTCGAAGCCGGCGCGTTCGCGTGTCAGACCACCCGGCCCGAGGGCCGAAAGCCGCCGCTTGTGCGTGATCTCCGAGAGCGGGTTCGTCTGGTCCATGAACTGGGAGAGCTGCGAAGACCCGAAGAACTCCCGGACCGCCGCAGCTGCGGGCTTGGCGTTGATCAGATCATGCGGCATCACCGAGTCGATCTCGACCGTAGACATGCGTTCGCGAATGGCGCGCTCCATGCGCAGTAAGCCGACGCGATACTGATTCTCCATCAACTCGCCGACCGAGCGCACGCGCCGGTTGCCGAGATGATCGATGTCGTCGATTTCGCCACGACCATCCTTGAGATCGACCATGGTCTTGATGATCGAGAGCACGTCCTCCTTGCGCAGGACGCGCATCGTGTCGGGGCAATCGAGCTCAAGGCGCGCATTCATCTTGACCCGACCAACGGCGGACAGGTCATAGCGATCCGAGTCGAAGAACAGCCCCTTGAACAACGTCTCGGCCGTCTCGAGCGTCGGCGGCTCGCCGGGGCGCATGACGCGGTAAATCTCGATCAACGCTTCGTCGCGGTTCGTGTTCTTGTCGGCTTTCAGCGTATTACGCAGATACGGCCCGACCGAAATATGGTCGATGTGCAGCGTGGGGATCGTGTCGATGCCGTTGTCGTCGAGCAGCTTCAGAGTCGCGAGCGTGATTTCGTCGCCAGCTTCCGCCAGGACCTCGCCCGATTTCTCGTCGATCAAGTCAACGGCGACGTAGCGTCCTTTCAGTTCATCGGCGCTCGCGAGTACGCGCGTGACGCCATCTTCCTTCAGCTTGCGGGCGATACGCGGCAGCATTTTCGTACCCGCCTCGGCGAGCAGCTTGCCCGTCTTGGCGTCGAGCAGATCGGCCGCGAGCTTCACGCCGCGCAGACGCTCGGCGTCGAAATCCGTCTCCCAGCCCCGCTTACCGCGCGTGAAGACGACCTGCGTGTAGAAGTAATTCAGTATCTCCTCGGCGCTCATGCCGACGGCTTCGCCGGGCTCCAGAGTCTTCCCGAGCTTCTCACGCTCGACGCGCAAGGCAGCGGTTGCGGCGTTGTCGAGCGCGTAGAGGAAACTGGTCGCCGGCAGCTTGCGACGGCGATCGATGCGCACGTAAACGAGGTCCTTCGCGTCGAACTCGAAATCGAGCCATGAACCGCGATACGGGATCACACGCGCCGCGAACAGATACTTGCCCGACGAATGCGTCTTGCCCTTGTCGTGATCGAAGAACACGCCGGGGCTGCGATGCATCTGGCTGACGATGACGCGTTCCGTGCCTTTGATGATGAACGTGCCCTTTTCCGTCATGAGCGGCATGTCGCCCATGTAGACATCCTGTTCCTTGATGTCGCGAATCGAGCGCGAGCCGGTGTCCTCATCGACGTCCCAGACGACGAGACGCAGAGTCACCTTCAGCGGGGCGGCGAAGGTCATGCCGCGCTGCTGACACTCCTCCACGTCGTATTTCGGATCCTCGAGTTCATAGCGCACGAATTCGAGCTGTGAGCGCTCCGTGAAATCCTTGATCGGGAAAACCGACTTGAACACCTCCTGCAGCCCGAGGGTTTTGCGCTGATCGGGCGGCACGCCCATCTGCAGGAACGCTTTGTACGAACTCATCTGCACTTCGATCAGGTTCGGCAGCGGAGCGACCTCGGGAATGCGCCCAAAGCTCTTGCGGATACGCTTACGACCCGTGAAGGACTGCAGCATCGGCTTCCTCATTCTGCTAGCGGCGAGCGGTCGCGTGCCATCACGCGGTGCTCGAAAAACCTTGTCTTACCGGCGGTCTCAGCGTCTCGTCTGCGGCGCCGGTGAGCCGGCCTACGCGACATTGCGCAGGCCGGCCACCACGAACGAGTTGGTCTCGTTACTTGACTTCGACGACCGCGCCTGCAGCCTCGAGCTGCTTCTTGAACTTGGCGGCATCGTCCTTATTGATGTCTTCCTTGACCGCCTTCGGGGCAGCCTCGACCAGATCCTTGGCTTCCTTGAGGCCGAGGCCCGTGATCGCGCGAACTTCTTTGATCACGTTGATCTTGTTGGCGCCGGCTTCCTTGAGGATCACGGTGAACTCCGTCTGCTCGGCGGCCGGCGCGGCAGCGGCAGCGGCTGGAGCCGCGGCTGCTGCGGCCGGGGCGGCAGCGGAGACGCCCCACTTCTCTTCCAGCATCTTGGTGAGCTCGGCGGCCTCAAGGACCGTGAGCGAAGAAAGGCTATCAACGAGTGTGCCGAGATCGGCCATTGGTCTTCTCCTGCGATTGGCTTGAACGTCTTGATCTTCTTGTCTGGGTCTGGCTCAGCCTTCGGCCGCCTTCTTGGCCTTGGCGTCAACGACACGCGCGAGCTGTGCAGCTGGCGCGCGAATAACGGTCGCGAGTCTGGTCGCCGGCGCAACGATGGTCCCAAGCAGCTTCGCCCGGAGTTCCGGGAGCGACGGCAGGGTGGCCAACGCCTTGACTGCGTTCTGGTCGAGCATCTTCTCGCCCAGCCCGCCGCCGATGACCTTGAGCTTCTCGTTCTTGCTCGCAAACTCGACCGCCACTTTTGCAGCCGCGACGGGGTCGTGGCTGTAAGCAATGGCAGTCGGGCCCTTGAACAAATTGCCGAGATGCTGGAAGGCAGTCCCTTCCAGCGCGCGACGCGTGAGCCGGTTCTTCGCGACTTTGAAACCAGCGCCCGCTGCCCTCATCTTCCGACGCAGATCGGAAACTTCGGTGACCGTGAGTCCCGACTGCTGCGTCACGACGACGAGCGAGGCGGCCTTCAGGGTCTCGTGCAGCGAGGCGACCAGTTTCTCCTTCTCGGAACGGTCCACGGATCGTCTCCTGTTTGACTCGCCGTTTCGTGCGGCGATTGCGCGCCGCAGACGTTCGAGCCGGTTGCACTTAGCCTCGTCCGACCCCGTAAACGGAACCGTTCGAGACCCGTTCTCGAACCTGCCCCAGAAGTTCAAGCCGCTCGCGGCACCCCGTGCGGGGCGCTCGAAACGGTTTTCCCTCTGTCTATGCAGGTGAACATCACGTTTAAGCCGTCGATCGCGAACGATCTCGGGCACCTGCAGTCTCGGACAGGACGGCCATGGCGATGCTACCGGTTGGAACGTCGCCACGACCAGTCACCCACCGAGCGGCCACCGTCACCGGCGCCCACTCGGCGGGAATTCACA
>JANNTF010000353.1:0-4204 GCA_031403455.1 Alphaproteobacteria bacterium
CAACCTGGCCGGGCGAGACATAGGAAGCCAACTTTTCAAGCTCGCGCCGAACCGAATATCATCGGCGCCGGCCTTCACGGCGAGCTGCACGTCGTAGCGCGGCCGCGACGCGCCGACCTTGACGTAGATCGGCTTCTCCCAATTCGTGATCTCGCGCAGCTCCTCGATCTTGATCGTCAGATCGTCGGGGCCGGTCCAATCGGGATGGCGACACGCGCTGCGCTGGTCGATGCCGGCCGGCAGCGTGCGCATGCCGGCGACCCGCGCGGTCACTTTCTGGCCGAGCAGCATGCCGCCGCCGCCGGGCTTCGCGCCCTGGCCGATCACGATCTCGATCGCGTCGGCGCGCCGCAGATCGACGGGATTCATGCCGTAGCGCGAGGGCAGGACCTGATAGACGAGCAGCTTCGACGCCTCGCGCTCCTCATCCGTCATGCCGCCATCGCCCGTGGTCGTGGAGGTGCCGACCATCGTGGCGCCGAGGCCGAGCGCCTTCTTGGCGCTGGCCGAGAGCGAGCCGAAGCTCATGCCGGCGATGGTGACCGGAATCTTGAGATGGATCGGCTTGCTCGCGAAACGCGCGCCGATCACCACGTCGGTGCTGCATTTCTCGCGGTAGCCTTCGAGCGGATAGCGCGAGATCGACGCACCGAGCAGCAGGAGATCGTCGAAACTCGGGAGCTTGCGCTTGGTGCCGAGGCCGCGGATCTCGTAGATCCCCTCATCGGCGGCGCGCTGGATCTCGGCGATGATTTCCGGCGGAAAGGCGGCGGAGGCGCGCTGCGGCGGCATCGGGTGATCGGTCATGGGCTCAATACTGGTCGACGTGATCGATGTGGAAATTGTAGAGCTTGCGCGCCGAACCGTAGCGCCGGAAGCGCTTGATGTCGGCCTTGATGCCGGCGCGGGCGAGAAGATCGGCGACGGTCTTGCGGTCTTCGTCGCGCATCGGCCGCTCCTCGCAATCCGCGCCGAGGCTCTCGACCTTGCCGGCCACGAAGAGCTCGGCCTCGTAGATCGAATCGCCGAGATCGCTGCCCGCGTCGCCGCATACGACCAGGCGCCCGGCCTGCGCCATGAAGGCGCTCATGTGCCCGACCGAGCCGCCGACCACGATGTCGACGCCTTTCATCGAGATGCCGCAGCGCGCCGACGCATCGCCTTCGATCACGATCATGCCGCCGCGACCCGACGCGCCCGCCGATTGCGAGGCATTGCCGCGCACGCGGATCGTCCCGGACATGATGTTCTCGCCCAGCCCGACGCCGCAATGCCCGTCGATCGTGATCGTCGCCTGGCTGTTCATCCCGCCGCAGTAATAGCCGACATGGCCGTCGATCGTGATGTCCAGCGGCGCGTCGAGTCCGACGGCGATCGAATGCTTGCCGCCGGGATTGACGACGCGCCACGACCGCTCGTTGGTGCCGGCGGGGAGCGCGTGCAGCTGCGCATTGAGGGCGCGCAGCGCGGTCGCGTCGAGATCGATCTGACTCATCGGGTCAGTGGCGCGACCAGGAGTAGACCGTGGACGGCGCGGGCTCCCAGATCCGTGCCTTCGCGATGCCCGGCAACTGGCTGAAGGCGCGGTATTCGGACGCCATGCCGACCCAGTCATCGGTCTCGGCGAGGACGGCCGGTTTGCACGCGATCGCATCGCGCACGACCGCGAAACCCTCGGGCGTGCCGACCGCGAAGGTGAAGAACCCGTCGAGATCCTTGAGCCCGGCCTCCAGCGCTTCCTTCAGCGATGCGCCCTGGCCGAGACGCCAGGCGAAGTATCCGGCGGCGACTTCGCTGTCGTTGTCGGTCCGGAACGTCACGCCCTGGCGCCGCAGAAATCGGCGTAGCGAGTTGTGGTTCGAGAGCGAGCCGTTATGGACGAGGCAGAGCTCGGCGCCGACGGAGAAGGGATGCGAATGCTCGGTCGTCACCGCGCTCTCGGTCGCCATGCGCGTATGGCCCAGCGCATGGGTCGCATCGAGCGTGGGCAGCCCGAACCGCTCGGCCACGGATGCCGGCGATCCGACATCCTTGAACACTTCGATATGCTCGCCCCAGCCCATGACGCGCAGGTCGGGATAGGTGTGCTCCAGCCACGCGGCGATATCCGCCGCCGCCGCCGCGATCGTGAGCACGGAATGGTTGTTGCGCCGCTCGAGCGTGGCGCCGGCGCCGAAGCGCTTCACGGCCGCGCGCTTGAGCCCGGCCCAGTCATAGGCGAGATCGGGGTGATGGAGCGTGAATTTGAGCGGGAGCTTGCGCGATTTCTTGCTCTTGGCGCTGCGATAGACGGCGAACCCCGCGCTGTCCGGTCCACGATCGCTCATGGCTATCAGCATCTGCGTGAGCAAGCCGCCGAGCCTGGGCTCGAGCGCCGCCTGCTTCGCGAATAAACCGACGATCCCACACATGCTGCGATGTCCTTCGGTGATGACTCGATCGAGGTCAAAAGGAACGATGAAATCACAGACCTGTCTAGCGTCTTCTCGGTCTCGGCGGCGCGACCCAGCTACCCGCCTGGGGCATCACGCGTCGGGACTCTCGAGCAGGCTCAGGCGCTGGATCTTGCCCGACGGTCCCTTGGGCAGCGCATCCAGGAAGCGGAACAGCTTGGGCGTCCTGTAGCGGCCCAGCTCCTTCGCGCAGAAGGCGCGCAGCTCGTCTTCGCTGCAGCTCGCGCCCGGCTTCAGCACGATCGCGGCGAGGATGTCCTGGCCGTAATTGGGATCGGGAATGCCGACCGCCGCCGCCTCGAGGATGGCGGGATGGCCGAGCAGCGCCTCGTCGATCTCGCGCGGCGCGATGTTCTCGCCGCCTTTGATGATCAGCTCCTTGATCCGGCCGGTGACGAAGAAGCACCCGTCGCCGTCGCGATGGCCGAGATCGCCGGTATGAAGCCAGCCCCGGCGCAGCGCCTCCGCGCTCTGATCGGGCGCCTTGTAGTAGCCCGCCATCACATTGGCGCCGCGAAACACGATCTCGCCGGTCGAGCCGTCGGGTAGGGCCGCGCCATCGGCGCCGGCCACCCGCGCCTCGACGGCGCAGGGCAGACCGACGCTGCCGTATTTGCGCCTGTCCGGATCCATCGGATTGCAGAACACGACCGACGCCGATTCGGTCATGCCCATGGCCTCGATCACGGGGATGCCGAACATTTGCTCGAACGCCTTGTGCTGCTCGGGCGGCAGCGGCGCCGAGGCGGAGCGGCCGAAGCGCACGCGCGCGAAGCGGCGTGTCTCGTCCGTCGCCGCGGCGTTGAGGAGATACGCGATGATGGTCGGCACCAAATTGATCCAGGTGCATTGATGACGCTCCACATCGTCCCACCAGCTCGACACGGAGAAGCGATGCGGCGCCACGATGCTGCCGCCCGAGACGAACGGCGTGATCGTCGCGATCACCTGGCCGTTGATGTGGAACAGCGGGAGCGAGCTCAACACCCGGTCGTCGCGCGTGAGCCCGTGCCAGGTGGCGACGGCGTGCGCTGCGGCGAGCAGATTGCGATGGCTGAGCATCACGCCCTTGGGCGTGCCGGTGGTGCCCGAGGTGTACATCAGCAGGGCCGGATCGTCGGCGGCGCACGGACCGAGCGTCAGTTCGGTCGCGTCGCCGAAGACATCCGCCGCGTCGGCGTCGATCACGATGATCTCGAACGGCCGCGCAACCAGGGCGACGGCGTCACGCAGCGGCACTGCCAGCGCCGCCGTCGTGAACAGCAGCTTGCAGTCGCAATGATCGAGCACATGCGCCAGCTGACGGCGCTGGGCCCGGAGATTGAGCGGCGCGACGACATAGCCGCCGATCATCGCGCCGAGGAACAGCAGCGTCGTCTGATAGCCGTTCTCCAGGAACAGCGCGATCTTGTCGCCGCGCCCGACACCGCGCGCGGCGACGAAACCCGCCATGCGCCGCGCCTGCGACAGCAACGCGCCGTAGGTGAGGATGCGCCCCGGCTCATGCGCGTTGTCGGGCGCGATCAGTAGCGGGGCTCCAGCGTCGTGTGCGACATGGACGAGCAGCGCGTCGCGCAAGGTGGCGAACGCGGATCCGTTCATCGGCCGGCACGGGCGAAATAGCGCGCAAAGAGCGCGGCTTCGTCGGGCATGCGCTCGGGGATCGGGCGCGCGATGCGCGTGATGTTCAGGAAATGCCGGAACGTGAGATTCTCGGAGAAGCTGTTGCGTCCCCAGGTGCCGCAGCCCAT
>JANNTF010000354.1:0-4981 GCA_031403455.1 Alphaproteobacteria bacterium
GACATCGTGTTCGTCGAACTTCCGGCGGTCGGCAAGAAGCTGCTCCTCGGGCTGCGCCCGGAGCACATCACCGAGAGCGACGGCAACACCGGCCCGAACATCCACGCCTTCGATGTCACGCTCGACGTCACCGAGCCGATGGGCATGGAGACGCTGGTCTATTTCACGCTCGACGGCACGCCGATCTGCGGCCGCGTCGATCCCAACGCGGGCGCCAATCCCAATCAGCTCATCAAGCTGACGGCCAATCTGCGCAACATGCATCTCATCGACGCTGACACAGGCCTCGTGCTCTAACGCCATCGCGACGACGCAAGCAGGAGGCGAATGTGACGACCGAGAAGATCATCTGGCTGACCGGTTCCGGAACCGGCATCGGCCGCGCCAGCGCGGTGGCGCTCGCGACGCACGGCAATCACCTGATCCTGACCGGGCGGCGCAGCGAACCGCTCGAGGAGACCGCGCGGCTCTGCCGCCAGGCCAACGCCGAGGGAACCGTGCTGGTCGCGCCGGGGGATCTGTCCAAGGTCGAGGCCGCGCAGTCCATCGTCGCCGACATCGTCAAGCGTTACGGGCGGCTGGATGTCGTGGTCGGCGCGGCGGGCGTCAATGTGACGCCGCGGCTGTGGTCGGAGCTGACTCCGGCGAACATGGATTATCTGCTCGACGGCAATCTGCGCAATCAGATGTACACGGTGCTGGCGGCCCTGCCGCCGATGCGCGCGCAGAAGGACGGGCTGTTCGTCATCGTCTCCTCGGTCGCCGGACGCATCGTCAGCGCGCTCAGCGGACCGATGTACACGACAACCAAGCATGGCCTCACCGCTCTATCGCATTCGATCAATGTCGAGGAATGCGCCAATGGCATCCGCGCCTGCGCCGTTCATCCCGGAGAAGTGGATACGCCGATGCTCGCGCAGCGGCCCAAGCAGCTGACCGCGGCCGAACTCGCCACGGTGCTGAAGGCCGAGGATGTCGCCGCCGTAATTCGTTTCGTGGTCGACACCCCACCGCGCGTCTGCCTGAACGAGATCTGGGTCACGCCGACCCATAATCGCGGCTATCTCGCCCAGCTCGGCCGCGGGTCATGACCGCGGTTCGGTTAACGCTCGTTTAGCCTGACGTTGCTAAGGCTGCCCGACGCCGCGCTCGAGCGGCACCGGTTGCAGCCATGGCCAGCGAGATCTCCCTCCTCCGAGCGATGCCGCTTTTCTCCGCCCAGACTCCGTCGCGACGCCTATCGCTGGCGCTCGGTCTGGTCGGCATCGCGCTGCTCGCGCTGTGGCTGCCCGTTCACGCCACGCTGCCGCTGGGGCGCGATCAGGCGATCATCGGTCGCGTCGCGCAGATTCTGGTGCAGGGCGGCTGGCCCTATGTCGATGCCTGGGATCACAAGGGTCCGGCGACCTATCTGCTCTACGCGCCGGTGTTCTGGTTGTTCGGCGCGGGCGAGCACGCGATCTACCAAGCCGACATCGCCCTGCTCGTGCTCGTCTTCGCCGCCTGCCGGTCGATCGGCGTCTCGATCGGGCGCCATTGGCTGGGCGGTCTCGGGCTGCTGGGCGCCATTCTCTTCGTGCGCAACGATTACTGGACCTTCGGGCAACCCGATCTCTGGATCGGCTACTTCACGCTCGGCGTGACCAGTTTGCTCGTGCGCCCGTACGCCGGCGCATCGCGCGCGATTTTCCCGATCGTTGGCGCCGTCATCGGAGTCGCGACGTTGGTCAAACCGGTCTTCGTCGTGTTGCTGGCGCTTCCACTGGCGACCGCCTGGATCGACCGCGCGGTGCGCAGGCCACTGCCTCCCATGGCCGCCTGCCTCGTGAGCTTCGTCGCCACGACGATCGCGATCATTCTGCCGTTCGTCGTCGCGGGACATGGCGGCGCGCTCTACGAAGCCGTGGTCGCCTTTAATCTCGGCGGCCACCTCGCGCAGACATGGGACGAACCCGGCGCGGTCGTCCTGCGCTTCCTCCTGCTGTTCATGATGCCCGGCTCCGAACTCGGTACGCTGCCGCTGCTCCTGGTCGCGGGCCTCGGCGCGCGCGATCTGCTGCGCACGCATCGGCGCAGCGCGATGATCCTCGGCACGGCCTGGCTGCTGTCCCTGCTCGGCGCGATCCTGCAGGGCAAGGCGTTTCCCTATCACTTCGCACCGACGCATGTTCTGACCGCAGTGTTCGCGGCCGCTTTCGTGGCCCGGCATCTGACCGCGCTGGTCGAACCGTTGCTGGGCAGAACGGGCCGATCGCTGCGGCGCCATGCCATGGCTGCCGGCATCCTGGCGGCC
The DNA here is from genome assembly GCA_031403455.1 of Alphaproteobacteria bacterium. Lineage (GTDB taxonomy): Bacteria > Pseudomonadota > Alphaproteobacteria > CACIAM-22H2 > CACIAM-22H2 > CAIOSQ01. The sequence continues at coordinate 2,294 of JANNTF010000354.1, forward strand.
GGGCTCTTGATCGTGTCCCAACCCCACCGTGAACGAATTCATGATTGGTGGGCGACCGCCTTCGGGCAGATGGCCCCGGAAATCCGCGATCTCAAACTTTGCCAGATCGACTATTGCCCCGTGGAAACGCGCCGGCTCGCGACCATCATCCAAGTCGAGACGCCGCCAGGCACGCCGATCTTCGTCTGGGGATTCGACTCCGCCGTCTATCTGCTGGCCGACCGGCCCGCGGCAACGCGGTTCGGCTTCGACTATCCGCTGATCGGCGGCAGCGCCGCGTGGCGCAGCAAGGCCCGTGCCGAGCTGATGCGCGATCTCCGGGCCAACCGCCCGACATTGATCGTCATCGAGGATTTCGACTTCATCCGACTGATGCTGCGCCGGTCATCGCGCTACCATCTGGCCGAGTTTCCCGAACTGACTCGTTTGCTGACCGCCGATTACGTGCTCGCCCACGATCTCGAGCGCTTTACCGTGTATCGCCTCCGGGATTGACCGTCGGCGGCGGCCTCGCCCATGGTGCGCCCCTTCCGAGCATCTAGCAGGCAGGGGCGCGCATCTTGGCGAAGCGAGTGGCGATCGATATCGGCGGCACATTCACGGATTTCGTGCTCGAGGATGGCGCGAGGCTGTTCACGAAGAAGGTGCTGACGACGCCGCGTGCGCCCGAAGAGGGCGTGATGACGGGCCTCAGGGAGATTCTCGCGGAGGCCAAGATCCACGCCCGCGATCTCGACGTGCTGTTCCACGGCACCACCCTGGCCACCAACGCGATCCTCGAGCGCAAGGGCGCCAAGACGGCGCTGATCGCGACCGAGGGTTTCCGCGACGTCATCGAGATCGCCGATGAGAGCCGCTACGACCAGTACGACATCGCGATCGAGAAGCCGGTGCCGCTGGTGCCGCGCTATCTGCGCTTCACCGTGCCCGAACGCCTCGACGCCACCGGCGCGGTGCGCAAGGAACTCGACGCGGCGGCGGTGCGTGCGCTGGCGCCGGCGCTGAAGCGTCAGGAGATCGGCGCGATCGCGATCGCCTTCCTGCATTCCTACGCCAACACCGCGCATGAGACGCGCGCGCGCGAGATTCTGGCCAACGAGCTGCCCGGCGTCGCGATTGCGCTGTCGTGCGAAGTCTGCCCGGAGATCCGCGAGTACGATCGCACTTCGACCACCATCGCGAACGCCTATGTGCAGCCGCTGATGGGGCGCTATCTCAAGCGGCTCGATGCGATGCTCGCCGCCGAGAGTTATCGCGGCACGATCTATCTGATGACGTCGGGCGGCGGCTTGACCACGCTCGATGCGGCCGCGCGGTTTCCGATCCGCCTGGTCGAAAGCGGGCCGGCGGGCGGCGCGATCCTCGCTTCCTATCTCGCGATGCAGGCCGGCGCGGACAAAGTCGTCTCCTTCGACATGGGCGGCACGACAGCCAAGATCTGCCTGATCGAGAAAGGCGAGCCGCAGAGTTCGCGCAGCTTCGAGGTCGATCGTGCGGCGCGCTTCCTCAAAGGCTCCGGCCTCCCCTTGCGCATTCCCGTGATCGAGATGGTGGAGATCGGCGCCGGCGGCGGCTCGATCGCCAGGATCGATCAGCTCGGGCGCATCGCCGTCGGCCCCGAGAGCGCGGCCTCCGAACCGGGCCCGGCCTGCTATGGCCGCGGCGGGAAGCGACCCACGGTGACCGACGCCGATGTCGTGATGGGTCGCATCGATCCGCAGGCTTTCGCCGCGGGTCGCATTCCGCTCGATGTCGCCGCTGCGCGCGCGGCGATCGACGCCGAGATCGGCAAGCCGCAGAACTTGCCCACCGACACCGCCGCTTTCGGCATCGCCGAGATGGTCGACGAGACGATGGCGAGCGCGGCGCGCGTCCATGCGGCCGAGCGCGGCAAGGCGATCAGCGAGCACACGATGATCGCGTTCGGCGGCGCAGCACCCCTGCATGCCAGCCGCGTGGCCGAGAAGCTCGGCCTCGCGCGCGTGATCGTGCCGGCCAATGCGGGCGTCGGCTCGGCGGTCGGCTTCCTGCGCGCACCGGTCGCCTATGAGGTCGTGCATAGCCGCTTCGTGCGCCTCGCGGAATTCGATCCGGCTGCCGCCAACACGCTGATCGAGCGCATGTCGGCCGAGGCGCGCGCGGTTGTCGTTCCGGGTGCGGGAGGCCGCACGGTGCGCGAGGAGCGCGGCGCCTATATGCGCTATGTCGGCCAGGGCCATGAGATCCTGGTCGCCACGCCGGAGCGCGCGCTTGCGCCCGAGGACGCGCAAGAGTTGCGCACACGCTTCGAAGCCGCCTACACGCAGCTCTTCGCCCGGATCATTCCGGGCGCGGCGATCGAGATCCTGAGCTGGTCGGTGGTGGTGAGCACCATCAAGGAGCGGCCCGCGCGTATCGCCGCCGTGGCGCCGGCGACCGCGCCAGCGCCGCGCGGCAAGCGCGCCGTGTTCGATGCCGGCACCGGCAAGCTGAGCGAGATCCCGCTCTATTGGCGCCCGGACATCGCGATCGGCGCGACCATCCCAGGTCCGGCGCTGATCGCCGAGGACGAGACGACCACTTTCGTGTCACGCAGCTTCGACGCGACGATCGATGCCGCGCGCAGTATTGTGATGAACCGCAAGGCGCGGTGACGATGGTGCCTGCCCCCGCCCCCACCCACCCCCCCTCCCGTAGCGACGGGGGGGG
>JANNTF010000355.1:0-4567 GCA_031403455.1 Alphaproteobacteria bacterium
GCTGCGCCAATCGTTCTCTACTTCATCGTTCGCCTCGTCGGCGGACAGGAAGCGGCGTTCAGCGCTCTCGGTGCGATGCTTCTCGGTACCATCGTTACCGGGCTCTTCGTCGCGATCTCGATGACGTCCGGCGGTGGCGCCTGGGACAATGCGAAGAAATACATCGAGGAAGGCAATTACGGCGGCAAGGGCTCGGATGCGCACAAGGCGGCCGTGACTGGTGACACCGTCGGTGATCCGTACAAGGACACGGCCGGTCCGGCGGTCAATCCGATGATCAAGATCATCAACATCGTTGCCTTGCTGCTCCTGGCCGTGTTGTCGACCACGTCATAGCAGGCGGACGACACGCCGCTAAAAGGTGAAGAGCCCGGTGAGATTTCCACCGGGCTCTTTTCTTGCCTGCTCCATGATTCCGAGGGCCGCGCCGCGTGTCATCGAGTCCCTGGAATGCCGCCTTGCCCGCCGGCGGTGGCCGTGCTGGCGCCCTTCGCATTGAACTTACCGACATTCCCGAGAAGCTGCTCGATGAAGGACAGCTCCTTGCCCGGGCTCGGCGTCACGCGCGCCACATGACGCAGCACCTTGCCATCGGCCAGTTCGAGTTTTCGGATGTCGGAGACCACGCCTTTGTCATCGAACACCACCGCGACCACGTGCTGTTCCATGACCTTCGGCTCGAGGAAGGCGACGGTGCGAGTCTTGCGGCTGATGTAGAGCCAGGTCTCGTCGCCAAAGGCGGAAACGCTGGAGGGCGTGCCGAGCAAGTCGCCGACATCGCGCTTGCCCTGCAGCCCCACTTGGATCTTCGACAGGCTTTCATCGTCGGGAACGAAACCGCGAACATCCACGACGGTCTCGCACGCCATCAAGGCGAGCAGAGTCGCCGCGCAGGCGGTGAATCGCAGCGCCGTTCCGACGCCGAGAACTGGAAAACGATGAGTCACAGAGTTCATGTCAAGGTCTCTTACATCAAGAGGCGGCCGCACGGTCGGCGCTTGCGACCTTCCGCTCTGCGGCTCTAGAACGCTTCGGACTTGACGCTAGATCGCATCGCGCGCATCAGCCTGTCAATCAGACCAATCATGCCCATGCCGTTCAAACTCCCGCGCTGGCTCGCCCGGACGCAAATCTCGAAAGATGCGGAGCAGCTCTATGCGGGCGCATCCGAGCAGTCGCGCTCGGTGGCGCTGTTTCGCGATCACGGCGTGCCTGATACGCTCGATGGACGGTTCGATGCGCTCTGCCTTCACGTCGTCTTGTTGTTGCGTCGGCTCGGACGGGAAGATGGACCCCGTGGCGCGTCACTGATCCAAGGGGTCTATAACGCGATGTTCGCGGACATGGACCGGACCTTGCGGGAACTGGGCGTCGGCGATCTTGGTGTCGGCAAGCGCGTGCGCCACATGGCCGAAGGTCTGATGGGCCGCACCAAGGCGTACGGGGAGGGATTGGACTCCGGTGACGACGATCTTCTGTTGCTGGCCCTGCGCCGCAACTTGTTCGGTACTGTCGCGATGCCCAGAGAGACCGATTTGCGGACGCTGAGCGGGTATGCACGCGCTTGCGACGAAGCGCTGGGGGCCCAACCGCTCTCGTCCATGATCGCGCATGGGCTTCGTTTTGCGCAAATTCCGGTGGGAGTCGACCATGGATGAAACCGCGCATCCCGGTCCGAACGAGTTCTCTCGGATCGTCGCACTCGAAGCCCATCACGATCGACCTGTCGGCTTCGCGATCGCGGCCAGCCCGACCGAGTGTGCGGCGCTGGCACGGCGTTTTGACCTTGTGCGGCTTGATGCGCTTTCTGGCACAGGTGAATTGCGCGCGCGCGTCGGGGGCGGCTGGCGCGTGGCCGCCAAGCTCGAGGCCAAGCTCGTGCGGTCATGCGTGATCTCGCTGGTGGATTTTCCGGTATCCATGACCGACAGCTTCGAACTCGATTTCAGCCCCGCGGTATCGTCCGACGACCTCGGCGAAATCGATGTCGCCGACAATGGGGCCGAACCCTTTCCCCGCGATGGTCAGTTGGACATCGGCGAGGTCGTTGCGCAGCAACTCTCGCTGGCCCTCGATCCCTTTCCACGTGCGCCAGGGGTGGCCTGGGCAGGTCCGGACGGCGATGAGGCCGGGCGCCACACGCCGTTTGCCGGCCTCCGTGCGCATTTGGGTGCTCCGAAGTCGGGGCCGTCGCAGGACGGGTGAGCCAGGGCTTGAGCCGGCCCACGATCTTGTCTAAACATGCGCCGAATTCAACGGTAGCTTTCCACGCGACAGATCAAGCGGAGATCGCCGGGCCCGTGCAGTACGCGGTGACGCTGGTGAGGAGTGAACATTATGGCTGTTCCCAAGAAGAAGGTTTCCCAATCTCGCCGCGACATGCGGCGGTCCCATGAGGCGTTGAAGGGCTCTGCCTATGTCGAGTGCCCGAATTGCGGTGAGCTGAAGCGTCCCCATCACGTCTGTGGCTCTTGCGGCTACTACGATGGTCGCGAAGTCGTGGCCGCCAAGTCGGGATGACAGCGCCTGCGCCGGTCGTCTAACGGATCGCTTCCACAACCGTGGCGCGGATGAGCGCCCCGATCAGGATATCTCTGGATGCGATGGGTGGTGACCACGCGCCACGGATGGTCGTAGAGGGGGCTGGAATTGCTCTCAAGCGATTTCCGGATACGCGATTCCTGATCTTCGGTGACGAGCAGAAACTCCGTCCTTTGCTTGCCGAGTTTGCAGCAGTCGCGAATGCCGGTGAGATCCGACACACGCCCGATGCCGTCGCCGGAGACGCGAAGCCGACAGTGGCATTGCGAACCGGACGGAACTCTTCGATGCGCCTGGCGATCAATGCCATTCATGCCGGCGAAGCCGACGGCGTGGTGTCGGCAGGCAACACCGGCGCGCTGATGGCGATGTCGAAATTCGTATTGAAGACACTGGCGACGATCGATCGACCCGCGATCGGCGCCTTCTTCCCAACCCTGCGCGGTGAGAGCGTTATGCTCGATCTGGGCGCAAACATCGTATGTGACGCTAACAACCTGGTGCAGTTCGCGATCATGGGCGAAGCCTTCGCTCGAACTGTGCTGGGCGTCCATCTGCCGACTCTCGGGATCCTCAACGTCGGATCCGAGGATCTCAAGGGACACGAGGAAGTGCGCGCCGCGGCGGCGTTCTTGCGAGCTGGACCGCTGGTAGAGCAATTCCACGGTTTCGTCGAAGGCAATGACATCACGGCGGGGACGACCGACGTGATCGTGACAGACGGCTTCACCGGCAACGTTGCGCTCAAGACCGCGGAAGGAACTGCGCGGCTCTACAGCGAGTTCCTGCGCGGCGCGTTTCGTTCATCGCTGACGGCGAAGCTCGGATATCTGCTGGCGCGCCATGCTGTCGGTAAAGTCCGCGAGCGCACCGATCCGCGGCGCTACAATGGCGCCATGTTCCTGGGGCTGAATGGGATCGTCGTGAAGAGCCATGGAGGTACGGACGGGCTCGGCTTTGCCAACGCCATCTGCGTCGCCATCGACATGGTCGCCAATCGAATCAACGACCGCATCCGCGACGATCTTGCGCGCGTCGCCATCACACCGCGGCCCGAGGCAGCGCTGGGATGAATGACATCTCGCGCCGCCGCTCCGTGGTGATGGGCTGCGGCGGCTATCTCCCGACACGGATCGTCCGCAATGACGATCTTGCGAAAGTCTTGGACACGTCGGATTCCTGGATCGTCGAGCGTACGGGAATCAAGCAACGTCACGTGGCCGCCGATGACCAGAAGACGTCCGATCTGGCGCTTGCGGCAGCGCAGGCCGCACTGGCCGCGTCGGGACTGATGCCGGCGGACATCGATCTGCTCGTCCTCGCGACGACCACGCCGGATGAGACATTTCCCGCGACCGCGGTACGCGTCCAGGCCGCCTTGGGAATCACGGCCGGCGCCGCCTTCGATATTCAGGCGGTCTGCACGGGCTTCGTCTATGGGCTCGCGATCGCCGATAATTTTCTGCGTGTCGGGCAAGCGCGGTGCGCTCTCGTGATCGGCGCGGAAACGTTCAGCCGCATCTTGGATTGGACGGATCGCGGCACGGCCGTGTTGTTCGGGGACGGCGCCGGCGCGGTGGTGCTGCGTGCCGAGACTGCGTCGGATGTCGACAAGCCGCGCGGCATCTTGACCACCCACCTGCACTCAGACGGCAGATACCATGACGCGCTCTACGTGGATGGGGGGCCTTCCTCGACCCCCGGTCGCGTCGGCGTGGTCAAGATGAATGGACGCGAGGTGTTTCGGCACGCGGTCGAGAAGCTCTCGGCCGTCGTCGAAGAGGCGTTGCGGGCAAACAGCCTGACCAGCGACGACATCGATTGGCTGGTTCCTCATCAAGCCAACCGGCGAATCATCGATGGCATGGCACGCAAGCTGGGTTTCGGATCGGATCGCGTCGTCGTGACGGTCGACCGGCATGCCAATACATCGGCCGCGTCCATTCCGCTGGCCCTCTGGGAGGCCGCGTCCGATGGCCGGCTGAAGCGCGGTGATTTGGTGCTGCTCGAGGCCATCGGCGGCGGG
>JANNTF010000356.1:0-1674 GCA_031403455.1 Alphaproteobacteria bacterium
CAAACGGCAATCTTGCGCGGCTCGGATCGTGGCAGTCCGCGGCGTGTTTTCCAGCAGAGCAATTTCGCCGAAGCAGTCGCCCGGACCCATCCAGCCGATATTCCTCGTTCGCGCCGCGATAGGAGGAGCCGCCGACCGCGCCCCAGATTCCCTTGGGCATCGTCCCGTCGCGATGCCAATCGTAGATCAGCTTCGTCATCGTCTTGAAGCCGTCATCGACCAGCGCGGGCTTGTCGCCGTCACGGAACTTCGCGCCCATCGAGATCGCGGGACCGGCGACGCGATGTCCCGAGCGATCCATCGCGATGGGATACGGCGCGCCTGTCTTCTTCGCGACCTCGACCGCGGCCTTGCCCCAATCCTGCCAGGTGGCTTTGGGTCCGGGCAGCGCCACGCCGGCCTGCTGGAACAGCGTCGCGTTCACGAACGGCATGGTCAGCGTGAGCTGCGTCATCAGGCCGAAGATGCCGTCCTTGTTGCCCGCTGGTCGGACCCACTCGAGAACGTCCTTGAAATTCGCATCCCAGTATTTCGCGTCCTTGAGCAGCGGACGGATGTCGAGATAGTGGCGCGACAAGCCGCCGAGGTCCGTCACACGCGCGAGGTCCGGCCCCTGCCCCGAGTTCAGCAGCGGCGGCAGGTTGTCGGTGATCGTCTTGTAGGGCACGCGATCGAGAATCACCTTGATGCCCACGTTCTGCTTCTCGAACCGATCGAGAAGATCGCGCATCACGTCGCCTTCGTTGCCGTCGGAGTACCACATCATGCGCAGCTCGGTCTGAGCGAACGCGACGACCGGCGTCGCCAGAACGGTGAGCGCCATCGCAAGCGTGCGAACGATTTTCATGGCAGGCATTCCTCCTCTGTCTCGTTGCGTTGCGGCGCGCCTTGATCGACGCGCTCAGGGCCACCCGCGATAGGCGGGATGGTCGTTGGGGATCGGCAGGGTCACACGCGTGCCCGTGGCGGCAGCGTGGTACATCGCCGTGACAAGTTCAATCGAGCGTCGCGCTTCGCCCAGCGCAACCGGCAGGGCCGCCCCCGAACTCAGGCTGGGAAGATAGCGGCGGAACTGTTCGGCATAGCCCTCCAGTCTCTGGTCGACCGCCGCGCGCGCCGCCTCGAGACCGCGCTCGCCTTGGGCCGTCGGGGTCAGGAAACTCCAGGGCTCGCGATCCGGCGCATAAGGCGCGAGGTTCGACACCATCGTCACGTGCTCGCACATCAGCCGCAGCCGCGAGATCTCGTCCGCCGAGCCCAGCGTCGCCGAGGAAACGGCGATCGAGCCATCCGCCATTTCCAACAGCGCGCCGGCGCAATCCTCGGTCTCGACCGGATTGACCCGCACATTGCGCGCGGCGCTCACCGCGCTCACCTCGCCCACGAGATGGGTGAGCATGTCGTGGATATGAATCGCGTGGCCGAGCATCACGCCGCCGAGTTCGGTCTTTCGTTTGCCGCGCCAGGGCACGTCGTAATACGCCGCCTCGCGCCGCCAATGAGTCTCGACGCTGGCGAGATAGACGCGACCCGCCGCGCCGCTCGCGAGGAGATGCTTGGCCTGGGCGAGGCCGCGTCCGAACCGGTACTGGAAGACGGGCATGAGGCTGCGCCCCGCCGCGCGCGCGCAGGCGTCGAGATGATCGACCTCGGCGAGGGAACCGACCAGCGGCT
>JANNTF010000357.1:0-3432 GCA_031403455.1 Alphaproteobacteria bacterium
GGAAGCGATGCGTGGTCGCCAGCGCGCCGATGGGATGCACGGTGTCGAGATGGCCGAGGATCAGGATGCCCTTCTCGCTCTCGTCGCCCCAGGGCGAATGCGCTTCCAGCACGTCGCCGAACCCGTCGCGGCCGGGCGTGCGTTTGAGCTTGGCGCCGATGCGCGTGAGGTCGCTCGCGGCCATGTCGACGACTCGGTTGACGGCGGCGGCGTCATGGCTCGGCGATTCGAGTTCGACCCAGCGCCTTATGCCGGCGAGGATCTCCTCGCCATCGAGGACGGGGATGTTGGAGTTTAACGCTTCGTTCATTGTCGCCTGGCCCTCGATGCTGTGGAGCCGCGACAATGGCCGCAATCGAGCGCGCTGGGCAAGCCGGCGGCATGTCGCGTTTCACCCGAAGGTGATTGGCTGAGCGCCCGGTCGCCACTTAGATTGAGCGTCATGAAGACGTGGTCGAGTCTCTGCGCCGTCCTGCTGCTTGCGGTGAGCGCCGTGCAGCCGGTGCGCGCCGGCGAGCGGACGGGCGTTGTGATCGAGCTGTTCACGAGCCAGGGTTGCAGCTCCTGCCCCGCAGCCGATGCGTTCCTGTCGGAACTCGCGAAGCGCCCCGATGTGGTCGCGCTCGCGTTCCATGTCGATTACTGGGACCATCTCGGCTGGAAGGATCCCTACGCGCAGGCCGTATTCTCGAAGCGTCAGCGTCGCTACGTGGCGGCGCTGGGCGCGCGCTACGTCTACACGCCGCAGATGGTCGTCGACGGCCGCTATCAGGATGTCGGATCGGATCGCCGGCGGATCGACCTGCTGCTGTATCAGGCCGCCGCCGCGCGCAAGGACGCGCCGACGATCGATCTGCGCGGCGGCGAGCTGAGCATCGGTGCGAGCGCGGCGGTCGCGGTCGACGCGGCGATCTGGCTCGCCTATTTCTCCTCGACCCAGACGAACGAAGTGCCGCGCGGCGAGAATCACGGGCGCCACATGGCGTCCACGAATGTGGTGCGCGCGCTGCAGCCGCTCGGCCCCTATGACGGCAAGGCGGCGACGCTGGTGATCGATATCACCAGCGCCCCCAAGGATTGCGACGGCGTCGCCGTCTTGATCCAGCGGCCCGGCCCGGGCCACATCGTCGCCGCGCGCAGCTTCGATCTGCCGCGGCGCTGAGCGTCGCGGGCCCGCTCAGCCGGCTTTCAACGCCTTGTCGAATTGCGTGGACGCCCAATCCCAGTTGAGCAGCTTGTCGATCACGGCCGCCACATAGGCGGGGCGCCGATTCTGATGATCGATGTAATAGGCGTGTTCCCACACGTCGATCGTCAGCAGCGGCACTTGGTTGTGCACGATCGGCGAATCGGCGTTGCTGGTGCGCGTGAGGGCGAGTTTCTTGGCGCGCGGATCCCAGATCAACCAGGCCCAGCCGCTGCCGAAGGTGCCGACGGCCATCGCCGTGAAATCGGTCTTGAACTTGGCCATGCCGCCGAGATCCTTGTCGAGCTGCGCCTTCAGCGGGCCGCTGGGATCGCCACCGCCATTGGGCCGCAGGCTCGACCAGTAGAAATTATGATTGAACACCTGCCCGGCATTGTTGAAGTGCCCGACGCGATCCGGCTTGCCAGCCACCGCTTTGACGAGCTGTTCGAGCGTCATCTGGCCGAGCGGATCGCCGTCGACCAGCTTGTTCAGATTGTCGACATAGGTCTTGTGATGGAGCGCGTGGTGGAACGAGATCGTGCGCGCGGAGATCACCGGTTCGAGCGCGGTGTCGGCGTAGGGCAAAGGCGGCAAAGCGAACGGCGCGTGGTCGGTACTGGCCATGATGTCCTCATCGGCGGGTGAGTGAAGGTTCGAAGGTATGAGACTAGAGCGACGTGCGCAAATCCCAGAGCTCCGGGAACAGCCTGACCTCGAGCATGCGGCGCAGATACGAAACGCCCGCCGTGCCGCCGGTCCCGGTCTTGAAGCCGATGATGCGCTCGACTGTCGTCACGTGCCGGAACCGCCACTGGCGAAATGAATCCTCGAGATCGACCAGCTCCTCCGCGAGCTCGTAGAGATCCCAGTAGCGCTTGGTGTCGCGATAGATCGCCGCCCACGCCGCCTCGACGCTCTTCTGCGGCCGATAGGCGCGGCGCAGATCGCGCGCGGCATGATCGGGATCGATCGCGAAGCCGCGCCGCGTGAGGACCAGCAGCGCGGAATCGTAGAGCGACGGTGCGGCGAGCGCGGCTTCGACCTGCGCGAAGATCACCGGCTTGTGCCGATAGGGCTCGATCATCGCGGCGTTCTTGTTGCCGAGGATGAACTCGATCATCCGGTACTGGTGCGACTGGAAGCCGGACGATTTGCCGAGGCGATCGCGGAAATCGCTGTACTCCGACGGGGTCAGCGTCGTCAGCACGTCCCAGGCCTGGATCAGCTGGTTCATCACGCGGCCGATGCGCGCTAGCATCTTGAACGCCGGCGGCAGCTCGTCGCGCAGCAGGCTGGCGCGTGCGGCCTCGAGCTCGTGCAGCACCAGCTTCATCCAGAGCTCGGTGGTCTGATGCTGGATGATGAACAGCAGCTCGTTGTGATTGTCGGAGAGCGGCTTCTGCGCCGCGAGCAGGAGATCGAGGCCGAGATAATCGCCATAGGACATCTCGCCGGCGAGATCGAGATGCGCGCCCTGCGGCGCGCCTTCCGGACGCTTCGACTCGTCGCTCATGTCACGGCCTGACGTGTCTTGAAATGCAACGTGTCCCAACTGCGCGTCGCCAGCACGTCGCGCAGAGTCTCAGCCGCGTGCCAGACATCGGTGAAGCGCAGATAGAGCGGCGTGAAGCCGAAGCGCAGGATGTCCGGCGCGCGGAAATCGCCGATTACGCCGCGCGCGATCAGCGCCTGCATGACCGGATAGCCGTGCTCGTGGTGGAAGCTCACCTGGCTACCGCGGAGCCGCGAATCGCGCGGCGTCGCGAGGCTCAGGCCGAGACCGGCGCAGCGTTCCTCGACCAGCGCGATGAACAGATCGGTCATGCGCATCGACTTCGCGTGGATCGCCGACATGTCCGCGGCGAGCAGCGTGTCGACGCCGCATTCGAGCGCGACCAGCGACAGGATCGGCGGCGTGCCGCAGAGCGCGCGCGCGATGCCGGGGGCGGGCCGATAGCCGCTCTCGAAAGCGAAGGGCGCGGCATGGCCGAGCCAGCCCGAGAGCGGCTGCGTGAAGCCGTCGTGATGGCGCCGCGCGACGAACAGGAAGGCCGGCGCGCCCGGCCCGCCATTGAGATATTTGTAGCCGCAGCCGACCGCGAAATCGGCGCCGCAACCGTCAAGATCGACCGGCAAGGCGCCGGCCGAATGCGCGAGGTCCCAGACCATCAGCGCGCCTTTGGCCTGCGCCGCCGCGGTGACCGAAGCCATGTCGTGGCGCCGTCCGGTGCGGTAATCGACAT
>JANNTF010000358.1:0-1900 GCA_031403455.1 Alphaproteobacteria bacterium
GCGCCGCTCAGCTGGTTGAGGAACTGGGCGAAGCCGATATCCAGCGCGGCCATCGCCATGACAGCCCCGCCGCCAAGCGCCATCAGGCAGGCGTAGAGCGTGAGCAGCGGCAGGGCGATCAACATTGCGAGGATGCGCGGCAGCACCAGAACTTCGACGGGGTCGAGGCCGAGCGTCGTCATGGCATCGACCTCCTCGTTGACCTTCATCGTGCCGATCTCCGCCGCGAAGGCGCTGCCCGAGCGGCCCGCGACCATGATCGCGGTCAGCAACACGCCGAGTTCACGCAGGATCGAGATGCCGAGCAGGTTGACCGTGAAGATTTCCGCACCGTAGGCGCGCAGCTGATCGGCGCCCTGATACGCGAGGACGACGCCGATCAGGAACGACAGCAAGCCGAGGATGGGAAGCGCGTGCAATCCGATGCGCTCGACATGCGCGACGAGGGAGATGAAGCGCAGCCGGCTCGGATGCACGAGCACGCGCAGCAGCGTGATCACCACGATGCCGAAGAAGCCCAGCAGCTCACGCGCGGCGTGACCGAATTCGATCGTCGCCTTCCCGATCCGCGACAGTATGAGCGCCACGGCCGAGCGGCGTGGACGCCCCAAGGGCCGGCGTTCGACGACCTCGACCCGGTGCAGCAGCGCCCTCTGCGCGTCGTTCGCGACCTGCAGCTCCAGCGTGGCGCCGCCATGGGTGATGCGCCGGATCCAGCGGGCGAGGAGATAGGCGCCGGCCGTGTCGAGCGCGGTGACCGCGGTGAGATCGACACGCAGCACGCGGATGTCGTCAGGGTGCGCCACCGCGAGAGCGGCTTCGATCTGATGGCTCTGCGCGAGTGTCCACGTCCCGGCCGCAGCGAGGTGAAGCTGATTGGCGGAATGCGCCACATTCGCCAAGGCGGTATCGGTCGGCGCGTGCGACGCCCGGTTCGTCGCCTTCATCGCGACCCCGGCTGCGTGTGGCCGGTCAGGGCGGACCCGCAAGGTGGACGCCGCGCATTGCCGGCATGACGCCCGAATGGCGATGCCGTCGCGGCAATTGCGGCAGTGCAATTTTGGGCTGTCGCCGGTCTGGATCCGTAAAAACTCATATTACTTTCAGCTTGTTAGCGGCTGCGACATCTTATCGCTCGGATATCGAATCAAGAGACTTGCCTTTTGCGCCGCACCATCTAATTTGTGCGTTGCGGCATCTCGCGATGTCGTACTGGAAATCGGCCTCGCGCCATTTCCTGGGCGTTTCCTCCCTAGACTTGGGCCGCGTCGCAAGATGCGGCCCTCTTTTTTTGTCTTACGCCAGCTTGGCGAATCCTGCGCGCGTAAACTCGCGCAACGCCCCGATGAGATGCGTGAGGTTGCGCGCCAGCGTCGAGAAATACGGTTTCCGCGCGATCAACTGCTCATCCATGTAAAGCGCGCGATTGATCTCGATCTGAAGCGCGTGGCGCCCCTCTGCCGGACGGCCGTAGTGGCGAGTCGTGAATCCGCCCGCATAGGGATCGTTGCGCATCACGACATAGCCGATGTCGCGCAGGGTGCGTTCGACGAGATCCGTGATCGCGCGCATGCAACTCTGCCCATGGCAATCGCCGATCACGAAATCCACACGCCGCCGAGTCCGGTCGTGGTCCACCGGGCCGGGCGTCGACGGCATGGAGTGGCAGTCGATCAGGAGCGTCGCTGGCCAGACCGTCTCGAGATCGCGCAGCATCCTGACGAGCCGCGCGTGATAGGGCATGTAGAGCGTTTCGACCCGCCACTTCGCCTCGGCGAAGCGCAGCTTCGACGCGTAGATCTCGGTGCCCGACGCGACGACACGCGCGATCGTGCCGGGCCCCGCGGTGGCGCGCGGACTGGCCCGGGTGACGTGGTCGGGCAGCCTGTCCGTGTACGTG
>JANNTF010000359.1:0-10957 GCA_031403455.1 Alphaproteobacteria bacterium
ATCCTCGTCACGCATGATCTCGCGGTCGTTGCCCAGACGGCGCAGCGCGTCCTCGTGATGTACGCGGGACGGATCGTCGAGGAGGCGCCCGTCGCATCGCTCTTTGCACGACCCGGGCATCCCTACACGCTCGGCCTGCTCGCGGCGATGCCGCATCTCGTCGAGACGCGTAGCGACGGGCCGCGCGGCCGGCTTGCCGAGCTTGCCGGCACGGTGCCGGTGCTCGACCGGCCCGCGCCGGGCTGCGCTTTCGCTCCGCGTTGCACCTGGGCGGTCGCACGATGCCACCAGGAACGGCCGCCGCTAGCCGAGCGCGCGCCGGCGCATCGCGTCGCGTGCTGGCGCTTCGACGATGTGGCGCGGCGCCGGGCATGAGCGACGACGCGCCGGTCCTCGAGGTCGCCGATCTCGTCAAGCATTTCCCGATTCCCGGCGCCGGATGGCTGGGCAAGCGGGGACACATCCATGCCGTCGACGGCGTGTCGTTCACGCTCGCGCGCGGCGAGACGCTCGCGCTCGTCGGCGAGAGCGGCAGCGGGAAGACGACGGTGGGTCGGATGATTGTCGGTCTCACCGCGCCGACGGCCGGCAGCGTGCGGCTGTTCGGCACGCGAATCGACGGCCTCGATCGCGCCGCGATGCGCCCCCATCGCCGGCATCTTCAGCTCGTCTTCCAGGACCCCTACGCATCCCTCAATCCACGCATGACCGCCGCCGATCTGATCGGCGAGCCGCTCGCCAATTTCGGTATGCGCGCGCGCGACGAGCGCCGGGCGCGCGCGGCGGAAATCCTGCGCCGTGTCGGCCTGCCGCCCGAGTATCTGGAGCGCCTGCCGCATGAATTCTCCGGCGGCCAGCGTCAGCGGCTGGGCATCGCCCGCGCACTTGCGCTGCAGCCACGAATCATCGTTTGCGACGAGCCGGTTTCCGCGCTCGACGTCTCGGTGCAGGCGCAGGTCATCAACCTCCTCGTCGATCTTCAGACCGAATTCGGCATCTCCTATCTGTTCATCGCGCATGACCTCGCGGTCGTCCGGCATATCAGCGACCGCACCGCCGTCATGTATCTCGGCCGGCTCGTGGAGTTGGCGCCGACGCGGCGTCTGTTCACGGCGCCGCGCCATCCCTACACGCGCGCCCTGCTCGCCTCGGTCCCGGTTCCCGATCCCAAGGTGCCGCGCCTGCCGGCCGCGGTCGAGGGCGAGGTGCCGAGCGCCGTGGCGCCGCCGCCGGGCTGCCGATTCCATACCCGCTGCCCGGATGCGCGACCGGCATGCCGGGACGTGGCGCCGCCACTCGAGGCGGTGGAACCCGGACATTTCCTGGCTTGCCATGTCCATGGCGGCGCCAACCGGTTATGATCTTCATGGGAGATTGATCGCCATGGCCCAGCATCTGCTCACCGACGCCCAGCTTCGCAGCTTCCTCGTCCACGGCTGCATCACCGTCCAGCCGGCGCTGCCGGCCAGCTTCCACAAACAGATCTACGACGAATTCGATCGCATCGTGCCGTCGGACCATGTCGAGGTTCCCGGCAAGCAGAAGCCCCACAATCCCGGCAACAACATCCTGCCGCTCATCCCGGCGCTCGGCGCGCTGTTCGACGATCCGGTCGTCAAGGGCGCTTTGACCAGCCTCGCCGGCCCCGACCATGCGCTCGAGCCGCACCGCGCCTTGCACAACAACATGCCGATCGATGGCGAGCAGCAACTGCACAAGGACAGCTACATGGGCTTCAAGCGCCATGTCCGCTCGCACCGGCCGTGGACGATCATCGTGTTCTACTATCCGCAGGAGACGCCGCCGCAACGCGGGCCCACCGGCGTCGTTCCCGGGAGCCAGTACGCGTTGCGGCATCCCGGCTTGGCGACGTCCGACGCGACGCCCCTGGGCGGTCCCGCCGGCTCGATCTGCCTCGCGGCCTTCGATCTCTGGCACGCACGCACGCGCAACCTCACCAATCAGAAGCGCTTCATGCTGAAATTCCTGGTCAGCCGGATGACGCCCCCGATCCGGCCGCATTGGGATTGCTCATCCTCGCAATGGCAGACTCCCACCGCGACCCCACGAGGCTATGCGCTCGAGCCACTCTGGCGGCGAAACTGGGACTGGCTGGCGGGCAACCAGCGGACCAACGGCGTCGATCTCTCCGCAAGCGAGATCGCGCGTCTCGACCGCGAACTGGAGGGCGAGGACGAGAATGCCGCCTTGTGCGCGGCCTATTCGCTCGCGCGCGCCGGCGACAACGGCGTGGCGGTGCTGTCGCGCAGCCTATCGGCGCAGGGTGTCGAGAATTTCGAGGACGATCCGACCATCAACGCGGATGTCGGGCGGCAATATGCCGAAGGCCCGGCAGCGCGCGCCGCCGCCTACGGTCTCGCCGCATCGGGCGAAGCCGCCGTGGCGCCGCTGGTCGCGGCGATCGGTTCATCGGCGTCGCTGACTCGCAAGCTCGCGACTTTCGCGCTGGGTGAAGTGGTGACCGCCGACCCGGCCATCGAAGCGGCTCTGGCGCGCGCGGCCGGTGACGACGACGCGCGCGTGCGTCTCAACGCGCAATTTTCGATCGGCCGGCGCCAAGGCGGCGCGGATCCGATGGCGATCCTCGAGCACGGCCTCGCGGATGCGGACGATGAGACGCGCATCCATGCCGCGCTCGCACTCGCGCGGCATCCATGCCGCGCTCGCACTCGCGCGCCGGGCGCCTCCGAGCGATCGCGCGGTGACGGCGGCTGCCAAGGCGCTCGGCGATGGCAATCGCTACGTGGTCGGCTACGCTGTCGAGGCGCTCGAGCGCATCGGCACGCCCGAAGCGACGCGCATCGTCGTTCCCTTCCTCAAACGCGCACGCTGGTGCCAGTTCACGCGCTCGGGTGAAAGCATCTACTGACGCGGCAGATACGCCGCGCATTGCCGCTCCACCGCCTTGGGATCGGCGGCGAGACCGGCCGCCATGCCCGTGGCCATGTCGCCGGGATAGATGTCCTCATGGCCGGCCGCGAGTGCGTCGAGCATGCTGCGTGCGACCTCGGCCGGCTGCATCTTCGGCACGTCGACGCCGGCGGTCATGCGCGTGTCGACCGCTCCGGGCATCACCGCCACGACGCGCGTGCCCTGCTGCGCGAGCTCGGCCCGGACGCCCTGAGTCATCGAGAGACCCGCAGATTTGGAGGCGCAGAGCGAGCCCATGAACGGCAGATTCACGCGCGCGGCGATCGAGAGCATGTTCACGATCGCGCCGCCGCCGCGCTGCGCCAGCACCGGCGCGAAGGCGCGGCACATCGACAAGCTGCCGAAATAATTCACCTCCATCTCCGCGCGGGCGTCGTCGAGCGACGCGGCCTGCAGCAAGGCCGAATTGCGATTCACGCCGGCGTTGTTGATCAGGAGCTGGATGTCGCCCGCGGCGCGCGCGGCGGCGGCGACCTGGGCCGGGCTCGTGATGTCGAGCGTCAGCGCCACCACGCGCGGGTTGCCTGGAAAAGCGGAGACGCCGTCACGGGTCGCCGCGTAGATCTTGGCGGCCCCGGCCCGCAGCAATTCCTCCACCAGCGCCTTGCCGATACCGCGATTGGCGCCGGTCACCAGCGCGATGGTTCCTGCGATCTTCATTGGCTGCATCTCCTTGACCAGGGACCGATCACGCGATGACCGGCGCGCCGAGTTTCCATCCAGCGCTGACCGGCCAGCGCTGCATCAGCTCGTTGGAACGCCGCGTCTCGTCGAGCAGCTTCTTCGCCTGTTCGGCGCCCGAGACGGGCAGACCGCGGGGATCGAGCTTGCCGATCTGCACGAGCACCGAGGCCTGATCCCAGTAGATGTGCTCGTGATAGAGCTTGGGCCCCCGGAAATTGACGATCGCCACCAGCGGCACCTCGACGTATTTGCCGGTCGGCGCGACGCCCGGCAACATCCAATCGATCTCCACATCATGCGTGAAGCAGAACAGCATCTCGTCGACGATGCGATCGGCGCCGATCGTGCGGCTGATCGGCACGAGCTTCGTGTCGACAGGGCATTTCGGAATGAAGTGATTGGCGTAGAAGCGGCTGAGATCGGCGGCGCCGACGCCGCCCGTCATGGTGGGGATGTGATTGACATAGGGTTCGGCGACCATCGTCTTCATCGTCGCCGCGACGTCGCGCGTGCCGAATTCGTGGAGCGTGTGCTGATCCCAGAGCTGCGACAGGTCGTAGCGCGGGCCGAGCACCTTGCGCAGCAGCGCGATCGTGCGCGAATGCGCCATCCACGCCGAGGGTCGGTGATAGCTCGGCCGCTCGTGATTGTTGAAGGCGTGATCGACGCCAGGATAGACATCGATCTCGACATCCCAGCGCTTCGCGAAGACCTTCCGGATCTTCGTCACCGCGGCCGGCGGCACGAATTTGTCCTCGCCCGCGAAATGCATGACCATCGGACAGCGAATGCTCTTCGCCTCACCCAGCGCGGCTTCGATCCCGACGCCGTAATACGAGATCGCGCAATCCACCTTGGTGCGCGCGGCCGTGAGATAGGCAAGCTTGCCGCCGAGACAGAACCCGATCGCGCCGACCTTGCCGGTGCATTTGGGCATCGCTTTGACCGCGCGCAGGGTCGTCGCGATGTCCTTGATCGCCAGATCGACGTCGAAGCGCTGGTAGTAGTCGAAGGCCTGCTTGAAGCTCGCTTCGTCGTAGCCGAGATCGACGCCCGGCTTCATGCGCCAGAACAGATCCGGCGCCACGCAGAGATAGCCCTCCTCCGCATAGCGATCGGCCAGGTCGCGGACATGCGCGTTGATGCCGAAGATCTCCTGCAGCAGCAGGAGCCCCGGTCCCTTCCCACCCGGCGGCGTCGCCACATAGGCGCGGAACTTGCCGCCGCCCGTCGCCGTGATCGTCACGAATTTCCCCGCCATGTCCCCCTCCAACCCGTTGGCCTCGAGCGCGAAACACTAGCAGTTCAAACCACGAAGTCCCGCCTCTCAAGAACCCCCTCTCAAGAACCAACGACGCGCCGCCGGCGATTGTGCCGCATCACCGTTGCGATGGCGGTCAGGTCCTGATCGAAATCCAGGCGATAGGCGATCGTCATGCGATGCGCCGGAATCGCCGGCGTCGAACGCAGCACGCGCAGATCTCCCGCCGCGATCTCCGCGCGGAAGACGTCGATCGGTATGAGCGTTACGCCGAACCCCGCGGCCGCGAGGCGGGCCATCACCGTCAGGCTGTTGCAGGTGTTCAGCCGCTGCGGCTCGACGCCGGCGGTGGCGAACCAGCTGCGGATCGTCGCGAAAAGATGGGACGGCGCGGGGTTGGTGAGGATCGGCTGCTCGCGCAGGCGCTGCGGCGTCACCGCGCCGGGCGGCAGCTTCACGCGGCGCCCCGCGACCCAGCGCAGCCGCAAGTCCTGGAGCGGCTCGGCACGGATGTCCGGCCCCGGGGTCGGCGAGGTCAGGATCGCCAGATCGAGCTCGCCGCGCGCGAGACGACGATCGAGCTTGGCGCTGAAATCGACGTCGATCTCGATGCGGACTTCCGGATAGCGCCGCTCGATCTCCAGCAACACCTCGGGCAGATCGGTCAATGCGTAGCTGTCGGCGACGCCGATTCGAACCAGGCCGCGCAGGCTCCGCGGCGCGATCAATTGCCGCTCGCCGTCGCGCGCGAAATTCATCAGCCGCTCGGCATAGGCCGCCAGCTCGCGGCCGAGCGCGTTCAGCTTGACGCGGTGCTTCTCGTGCACGAAGAGCGGCCCGCCGACCACGCGCTCCAGTTCGCGCATCCGCATCGACACCGCCGGCTGCGTCAAGTTGAGCTTCTCGGCCGCCGCCCGAAATCGCCCGAGCCGATCGATCCAGAGTAGCGTCTCGAGATGGCTCGGCTGGATGCGCATCCGCCCTCCTCCTCACGTCCTGGCGGGAGCGGCACGCAGCGCGGCGGTCGCCCGAAGATCCACGTGCGGCGGCGTGCCGGCAACGATCACCACGCCATAGGCTCGGTGCGCATGCTCGATCGTGACCTTGTCGAGCAGGAGATCCTGAAGCACATGCGCCGGGTCGCGCGTGAACGGATCGCCATAGCCGCCGCCTCCCGCCAATTGATGGTGGAAGAGATCACCGCGCCGCAGCGTCACCGGATCGGTGACCAGCACCGGCAGGATGCGATGCTCGGGTCCGGGATTGACGATCGTCATGCAGGGCGCGCCGGGTCCACCGCCATGCAGGCCGAAGGGTGGGAAGCGGCGCTTGTCGGACCGCAAGGTCAGCGTCGCCTCGTCGGCAAGCAGGCGAAAGCTGCGCGCGATGCCGAGCCCGCCGCGATGCCGGCCGGGCCCGCCCGTATCGGCGACAAGGCCGTAATGCTCGACGCGCAGCGGATACTCCGCTTCGATCATCTCGATCGGGACATTCGATTGATTGGCGCCCATATGCGCCACGCCGTCCTGGCCATCATGGGTCGGCGCCGCGCCCCAATTGCCCATGATCGTCTCGACGAAAACCATCGGCTTGCCCTCATGGCGCATGCCGAAGGACGGGATCGAGGCGCCGCCGTTGGAGTCCGCCGGCACGCGATCGGGGATGGCCTGCGCCAGCGCGCCGAACATGCAATCCATCACCCGGAACCCCGTGATGCCACGCGCGCCGCACGCGCCGGGATCGGTCGGATTGACGATGCTGCCCAGCGGCGCGCGCACGGTGATGGGCCGCGTGAAGCCCTGGCAGTTCGGCACATCGGTGCCGAGGATCGAGCGCAGCGCGGCGTAACAAGCAGCCTTGGTGAAGGGCAGCGGCGCATTGATGCCCGCCTTGACCTGCTTCGAGGTGCCCTCGAGATCGATGTCGACCTCGTCGCCGCGAAACGTGACCGCGACCTCGAAGCGGATCGGCTCGGGCGTCTCGCCGAACCCGTCGATATGCGTCACGAAACGATAGGTGCCGTCGGGGATCTCGGCGAAGGTCATGCGCGCGAGCCGCTCCGCATAATCGTGCAGCGCCTCGAAGCAGCGCCGCATCGTGGGCGCACCGTAACGGCGGAACAGCGCGACGAATCCCGCCTCGCCCGCGCGGCACGCCGCGAGCTGGGCGCGCAGATCGCCGAGCACCTTGTCGGGCACGCGGACATTGGCCGCGATGATATCCAGGATGATCCGGTTCTCCGCGCCCCCGCCTTCGATCAGCTTGAGCACGGGAAGGCGCAGGCCTTCCTGATAGATCTCCGTCGCGCCCACCGAGTTGCTGCCCGGTACGATGCCGCCGACGTCGTTGTGATGCGCAACCGTGGTCGACCAGCCCTCGAGCCTGCGATCGATGAAGATCGGCTTCACCACGTAGATGTCGGGCAGATGCTGGCCGGCGGCCAGGTAGGGATCGTTGAAGATGAAGACGTCGCCTGGCCTCAGCCCCCGGCCATGGCCACGAATCAGATTCTGCATGGCGTCGAAGAAGCTGCCCAGATGCAGCGGCGTGGTCAGCCCCTGGGCGACCGTGCGGCCTTGCGCGTCGCAGATCGCCGTCGAGTAATCCATCGCGTCGCGCACGATCGCCGAGTAGGCGGTGCGCATGATGATCAGCGCGATCTCGTCGGCGATCGTATCCAGGCCGTTCTTGATCACTTCGAGGAGAACGGGATCGATCGCATCCTTGCGCGGCTTGCGCATCAGCTTGGCTCCACGGCGATGACGATGTTGCCGAAGCGATCGAGATGCGCGCGCGACCCCGGCGGCACGACCGTCGTGCCTTCGTATTCCTCGATGATCAGCGGTCCGCGTCGCGGACGCGACGACAGATCCTTGCGCGCGATCACCGGCGTGACGAGACGCCCATGCACGCGCCCGAAATACGCCGCGCGGCGGCCCGTCGGTGTCGCCGCCGCCTCGCGCGTTGCGGTGAGCGTGAGCCGCTCGGCCTTGCGTCCCGGCGCATCCAATCGCCCGACGACGGAGACATTGACGAACTCGGTCGGCATCGTGCCCTGCAACGCGTGGCCGTAGGTGCGTTCATGCTCGGCCTCGAACGCGGCCGACAGTTCGGCGAGCGATGCGCCGGCCGCAATCGGCACCCGAAGCTCGAAGGCCTGGCCCGCATAACGCATCGACGCGAAGGCGTCGAAATTGATGCGGCCGCGGCCCAGACGCCTCTCGATCGCCGTCTGCAGCGCCGCCAGCGCCGTGCGCAGGATCTTCATCGAAGTCGCCGAGGTGCGGTGCAGGAATGCCGTCGACTGCGTGTAGCTCTTGTCGGATACCAGCAATCCGATCGCGCTGAGCACCCCCGCCGCCGGCGGCACCAGGACACGCTTGATGCCGAGCTCGCTCGCGAGGAATGCGGCGAAGATCCCGCCATTGCCGCCGAAGGCGCAGAGCGCGAAGTCGCGCGGATCGCGCCCGCGATAGGTCGAGACGGCCTTCAGCGCGCGCATCATGGTGGCCGTCGCGACCGCGAAGACGCCGAACGCCGCCTCGTCGGGCGATTGACGCAACGGTGCGGCGACCTGCTCGCGGATCACGCGGGTCGCGATGCGCGCATCGATCCGCACAGTGCCGCCCGCCAGCGCGACCGGGCTCACATAGCCAAGCACGACGTTGGCGTCGGTCACGGTGGCCGCATTTCCGCCCGCGCCATAGCAGGCCGGCCCCGGAACGGCGCCCGCGCTGCGCGGCCCCACCTTGAGCCCGCCTGCCCGGTCGAGCCACACGACGCTGCCGCCACCGGCCCCGACTTCCGAGATGTCGATCACCGGCAGCTTCAGCGCATAGCCGCCACCCTTCACGAGCTTGGACGACAGCGAGATTCCGCCGCCGACTTCGTACTCGTCGGTCTGCGCGATCCGTCCCGCCTCGATGAGGGACGCCTTCGCGGTCGTGCCCCCCATGTCGAAGGTGATCACGTCGCGATAGCCCGCGCGCGCGGCGGCCCAGGCCGCGCCGATCACACCAGCCGCCGGTCCGCATTCGACGATGCGCGCCGGCATCTCCATGGCGCCCGCCGCGTCGAGGATGCCGCCGCTCGACTGCATGACCAGGAGCGGCGCCATGATGCCGGCGCCGGTGAGGCGTCGCTGCAGGCCATCGACATAGGAGCGCACCACGGGCCCGACATAGGAATTGATCACGGTGGTGGAGGTCCGCTCGTACTCGCGGATCTCGGGCAGGATATCGACCGAGAGGGTCACGAAACATTCCGGCAACGCCGCGCGCAGCGCTTCACCGATGCGCCGCTCATGCGCGGGATTGGCATAGGAATGCAGCAGGCAGACGGCGATCGCCTCCACCTTCCGGGCGCGCAGCACAGCGATGGCGGTGTGCAGGCTTGCTTCGTCGAGCGGCGTGATGATTTCGCCGCGGGGCCCGATGCGTTCGTCGACCTCGAGGCGCAGATCGCGCGGCGCCAGCGCCGCCGGCTTCTGGTACAGCGGTTCATAGAGTCGCGGCACGCGGATGCGGCGCAGCTCGAGGACATCGCGAAAGCCGCGTGTCGTGATCAGCGCCGTTCGCGCACCGGCATTCTCCAGGATGGCGTTGGTGGCGATCGTGCAGCCATGCAAAATCTGGCTCAGCTGGTGCGGCACGATTTCCCACTCCCGGCAGAGGCGAAGCGTCCCTTCGACGATCGCGCGGCCGTAATCATCGGGCGTCGAGGGCAGCTTCATCGTCACGCTGGTGCCATCGGGCGCGGTCAGCGCGAGATCGGTGAACGTGCCGCCGATATCGGCCGCCAGCCGAAAGCCGCCCTTGGTCCGTGTCGTCATCGTCGCGCTCCAGGCTCCGGCATCAGCAGATCCGGCAGCAGCAATGTGATCTGGGGAAACATCGTGAGCAAGGCGAGCGCCAGCAGCAGGGCGACGATGAAGGGCAAACACGCGCGCACGAGTTCGCCGAACTTGACCTCGGAGATCGCCATCATGATGAACAAGCCGATCCCCATCGGCGGCGTCATGATGCCGATGATGAGATTGAAGATCACGACGACGCCGAAATGCACGAGATCGATGCCGAGCGCCTTCGCCGTCGGTAGCAGGATCGGCACGGTGATCAGCATCGCCGGCAACGTCTCCACCAGGCAGCCGACCACCAGCAGCAGCAGATTGACGACCAACAGGAATAGCAGAGGGCTGTCCGTCA
Source organism: Alphaproteobacteria bacterium (assembly GCA_031403455.1). Lineage (GTDB taxonomy): Bacteria > Pseudomonadota > Alphaproteobacteria > CACIAM-22H2 > CACIAM-22H2 > CAIOSQ01. The sequence goes on from JANNTF010000359.1 coordinate 10,102, forward strand.
GCCCGAGCAGCTGCTCGGTCAGCAGCTTGCCCGTTCCTTCGGCGACGAAGACCCAGGACATCGCCGAGGAGACGGCGATGATGTACATGATCAGCGCCGTGCTTTCGACGGTCTCGCGCAGCACCGCGATGATGGCGCGAACCGGGAAGGTCCGCTGCACGATACCGACGCCGAGCGAATAGACGACGGCGAGGATACCGGCTTCGGTCGGCGTGACGATGCCCGTCGACATCGAGCGCAGGATGACCAGCGGCGCCAGCAGCGCGAGGATCGCATCGCGCCCGGTTCGGCCAAGGCGTCGCAGGGAGAATGGCGTCGGCGGCGGACAGACCATGGCGCCGCTGCGTGTCAGGATGAGGATCGTCGTCATCAGGATGGCGACGATCAGCAGCCCAGGCAAAACGCCGGCGAGGAACAACCGGGCGATGGAGACGTTGGCGGTGATGGCGTAGATCACCATCATGATGCTCGGCGGAATGATCGGGCCCAGCGTCGAGGCGGCGATGACCGTCGCTGCCGAATAGGCGCGCGAGTACCCGGCCTTGGGCATCTCCTTCATCGAGATCGCGCCCAACGCCGCTGCATCGGCGACGGCCGCGCCCGAAATGCCCGAGAAGATCGCGCCCGCAACGACATTGGCGTGGGCCAGTCCGCCGCGTAGCGAGCCCACCAGTGCATCCGCGAAATCGAAGATCTGCCGCGTGATGCCGAGCGCATTCATGAGGCTCGCGGCGAGGATGAAGAACGGAATCGCCATCAGCGGAATGCTCTGGGTGCTCGCCGCCATGTGCTGCGGCAAGGACAGGAGATCGTTACCGCCGACGAGCATGCCGATGACCGTCGCCAGGGTGATGGC
>JANNTF010000360.1:0-5447 GCA_031403455.1 Alphaproteobacteria bacterium
CCATCGGGGGGCTCGGCAAGGGTCAACTCGTCCGCGAGATCGATGCGCTTGACGGGTTGATGGCCCGCGCCATCGACCGAGCAGGTATCCAGTTTCGCGTACTGAACCTGTCGAAAGGACCTGCCGTTCGTGGCCCCCGCGCGCAGGCGGATCGCAAGCTCTATCGCCAGGCCGTCCAGGCCCTGATCAGCGCCCAGGAGAATCTCCGTGTTCGGGCGGAGGCGATCGAAGACCTGATCATCGACCCGAGCGGGATGGCCACGGGCGTCCGAACCGAGACGGGTGCGGCGTTCCGCGCGGGAAGCGTAGTCCTGACCACTGGGACATTCCTCCGCGGCTTGATCCATATTGGTGAGCGACAAATCCCGGCGGGTCGGGTCGGTGAGGCTCCCGCGCTTGGTCTGTCCACAACTCTCGAGCGCCTCGGCTTCAAGCTTGGTCGCCTCAAGACCGGGACGCCGCCACGACTGGATGGACGGACGATTGACTGGTCCTGCCTTGAGGTTCAGCCCGGCGACGCGCAGCCGACACCGTACTCGACCTTGACCGATAAGATCGACGTCCCGCAGATCGCCTGCCACATCACGCATACCAGCGCCGCCACGCACGAGCTCATCCGCGACAATCTGCATCGCTCGCCAATGTATTCGGGGCAGATCGCGGGCATCGGTCCGCGCTACTGCCCATCGATCGAGGATAAGATCGTCCGCTTCGCCAGCAAGCCGCGGCATCAGGTCTTCCTCGAGCCTGAGGGGCTGGACGATCACACGGTCTATCCGAACGGCATTTCAACCTCCCTGCCAGAGCCCGTTCAGCTCGGTATTCTCAAGACAATTCAGGGTCTTGAGAACAGCGTGATGCTACGGCCAGGCTACGCCATCGAGTATGATTTCGTCGATCCACGCCAGCTGACCGCAAGTCTGGAGACCAAGCTCTGTCCCCGACTTTTCCTGGCGGGCCAGATCAACGGGACAACCGGATACGAGGAAGCCGCTGCCCAAGGAGTCCTCGCGGGCATCAATGCGGCACGGCGCGCGGCCGGAAACACGCCGTTCACCATTGACCGGACCGAGGCCTTTCTGGGCGTCCTCGTGGACGATCTGACGACTCTCGGAACAGCGGAGCCGTACCGGATGTTCACGAGCCGCGTGGAGTATCGATTGCTGCTGAGGGCCGACAATGCCGATCAGCGCCTGACCGAGCGAGCGATTGCCGCTGGCTGTGTTGGCATGGAGCGGCGGCAGGCATGGCAGACGAAGGCCGCCGGACTCGCCATCGGCCGCGCCATGGCGGCATCCCTGACGGCCACGCCGACACAGCTCGCACGCGCCGGCGTGGCCGTGAACCAGGATGGAATTCAGCGCTCCGTTTCGGATCTCCTCAGCCTGCCTGGAATCGATGTGCGCCGCCTGGCCGCGATCTGGCCGGAGCTCGGAGATCTGCGCGATGATGTCGCCGAGCAGCTCAAAATCGATGCCCTGTATCGTGGCTTTCTCCACCGACAGGAGCCGGACATTCGAAGCCACCGGATGGATGCGTCGGTCATCTTCGCCGCCGATCTGGATTATCCGTCCATCACGGCACTGTCGAACGAGATGCGTCAAAAGCTCGCCGCTGTCCGGCCAACTAGCCTGGCGCAAGCCGCGCGGATCCCCGGCGTCACACCTGCCGCGCTGGCGATCCTGCTGCGTTACGCAACCAAGGTGGCTGCGTGACTCCCGAAAAATTCATGAAATTCACCGGTGTTTCACGTGAAACACTGGCTAAATTCGTGAGTTATCACACGATCATGTTGAAGTGGCAGGCGAAGATCAATCTCGTTTCGGCCGCTAGTTTGGACTCGGTTTGGGATCGTCACTTCGCTGATTCAGCTCAATATTTCAGCTTGTTGTCAGTTGACGATAAAATCGTTGTCGATCTCGGGAGTGGCGCCGGCCTGCCGGGGATACCGCTGGCCATGATCGCCCATGCCAATGGTCGTCCGACGAATTTTCACCTCGTCGAATCCGACGGGCGCAAGGCTGCGTTTCTGGTCGAAGCCGCGCGCGTGGCGGCGCTGCTCAATGTCAACACGCGCATCCACGCCCAGCGCGCAGAGAAATTCGCCACAGGCGCAATGGCCGGGACGGCGGATGTGGTCACGGCGCGGGCTCTTGCCCGGCTTGCAAATCTGCTGAGCTACGCCGAGCCGCTGCTCGCACCCACCGGCCGTTGCATCTTCCTCAAAGGCGAGCAGGCGCAGGACGAGATCGCGGAGGCGAAAGCAGCGGGATGGTCGTTCGACCTGGTTTCCCACCCAAGTCGGCTGCTGTCCGATAGCGCCGCCCTGGAGCTGCGAAACCTGCGTCGCGACCCCGGCCTGGCAGCCACCCCACGCGGCAAGCTATAGCTCCCGCCGTGCTCGATCCCCTGTCGCCAACTCAAGCGCCGCCGTCCAAACTGCGCGTGATTGCGCTCGCCAACCAGAAAGGCGGGGTCGGCAAGACCACGACGGCGATCAATCTGGCGACGGCTCTCGCCGCTGTCGGCCGGCGCGTTCTGTTGCTCGATCTCGATCCGCAGGGAAACGCGTCCACCGGCCTTGGCATCGCGTCCGATGCGCGCGGGCCCGGCAGCTACGCCGTGCTGCTGGGCGCGGCGCGGCTGAGCGATGCCGTGGTTCCCACCGCTGTGCCGACCTTGTGGCTGTTGCCCGCGACGGTCGACCTGCTCGGCGCGGAGATCGAGCTCGTCGATCTCCCGCGCCGCGAGTATCGACTTGCCGATGTCCTGGACGAGACGCGCCGCAGCTCGGCATTCGATTTCATCTTCATCGACTGTCCGCCAGCGCTCGGTTTCCTCACGCTGAATGCGCTGACCGCCGCCGATGCATTGCTCGTCCCCCTTCAATGCGAGTTCTTCGCCCTCGAAGGATTGTCGCATCTGATGCGCACGGTCGACCTCGTGCGACAGCGATTCAACCCACGTCTGTCCATCGAAGGCGTCGTTCTGACGATGTATGACAAGCGCAATTCCCTCTCCGATCAAGTCGCGGCCGACGTGCGGACGCATTTCGGCGACAAGGTTTTCGAAACCACCATCCCGCGCAACGTCCGCATCGCGGAGGCGCCGAGCCACGGCAAACCCGTGCTGCTCTACGATCTGCGCTGCCCCGGGAGCCAAGCCTACGTGATGCTGGCGGCCGAGCTGATCCGGCGCGAAACACACGCCGCAGGAGCTGACGCATGAGCCAGGCGGACACGCCGCGCAAGGGACTCGGTCGCGGATTATCCGCGCTGCTCGGTACCGGCGGCGCGGCGGCGCTGGGGGCCGGTGCGCCCGGCACGCAACCAGCCACAGGCAATCCGCGCGCCGCGTCGCTGATTCCGGTCGCCCAGATCGAGCCCGGCCGATATCAGCCCCGCCGCATTTTCGATGATGACGAGATCGGAGCGCTCGCCGACTCGATCCGCGTGCAAGGCGTGCTGCAGCCCATTCTGGTGCGCCGCTTGTCCATCGAGCCGCCGCGCTACGAATTGGTTGCCGGCGAGCGCCGCTGGCGCGCGGCACAGCGCGCGCAGCTCCATGACATTCCCGCGGTGGTGAAGGACCTCTCCGATCGCGAGGCGCTGGAAGCTGCGCTCGTCGAGAACATCCAGCGACAGGATCTCTCCGCTCTGGAGGAAGCCGAAGCCTATAAGCGGCTGGTGGATGATTTTTCGCACTCGCACGATGCGATCGGCCGGGCCCTCGGCAAATCACGCGCGCATATCGCCAACACCATCCGCCTCTTGAGCTTGCCGCAACTCGTGAAGGAGATGCTCGCGCGCGGAGAGCTGGATGCGGGTCATGCACGCGTGCTGGTGACCGCCGTCGATCCGATCGGGCTGGCGCGGCGCATTGTCGCCGACGGCCTCACCGTGCGTCAGGCGGAGGCGCGCGCGCGCGACGCGAAGCAGGCGCCCAAGAAGCAACGGCTGCGCCGCTCGGGCGACTCGCTGAGCGACGCCGACACGCGCGCGATGGAGAAGCGGCTGGAAGAGGCCACCGGCCTGAAGGTTTCCCTGCAGCACACGCGCGGCGGCGATTCGGGCGCCGTAACTTTTCGATACACGACACTCGATCAATTCGACGAGCTGGTCACGCGCCTCACGCGTTGAAATGGCAGTGCGGGTGCACGCCACCACTTGGCCGGGCCGGGAAAGGACGTAGCGACAGCGGATTTCTACGCCGCCTGTCGTAGGCTGTTAGCCCCCTCGCCTTGGTCGCCGCGATGGGGTCTGAGTGTGCCCGCCATGGAACACCCTGAAATCGCCCCCGTCGCTCATGCCCCGCTTGCCTTCACGCCGCGGGCGACCGCACTCGTTCACGAGCGGCTCAGCGGCTATCAGCAGATCATGACCCTCACCGAGGCGGGCCGCTTCGTCGCCGAATACACCGGCCTGATCTGGACGGTCGTTCAGACCCGGGTCCTCGGCCAGGATCTGCATCACGCGGCCACGCGTCATCCATTCTGGCAGCTCGCGCTGAGCGAGCGTCCCTATGCCAGTCTCGACGGGCCTGGACGCTTCGTCGCCCAGGGCGTCGCACGCGCCGCGCCGACGGGCAATGCGGCACGCGACTTCCTGCTGGCGAAGTTCGCGCTGTCCAGCGACATACGGCGCCGCGAAATTCCCGTCAGCGTGACGTTCAAGCCACTCGCTAGAAAATTCTGAGCCGCCGCCGCCTGTTCACTGCACCATGACGTACCAGAGACGCAGGCGGTTATCGGGCGCCTGTTGCAGCTCGAGACCCTTCTTGGACGCCCATACGATCGGCTGCTGATGCAGCGGCACGTGGGCGATATCCTCCTTCTCCAGGCGCAACGCGTCCCGGATCAAGCCGCGCCGCTTGGTTTCGTCACCTTCCTGGGCGATGGCATCGACGAGCTTGTCGATCGCGGCGTTGGAATAGCGCCCCGCGTTCAGCCCGCCGCGGCCGGGGCCGCGGGTCGCGATCACTTCGGACAGCGTCGCGTAGGTGTCGACGGCCGGCAAACCGGCATGGCCGACCATGAACATCGAGACATCCATGTTGTTGAGGCGCTGCGACCATTTCGCCGTCGGCTCGAATTGCGGCTCGATCTTCACGCCGACACGCGCCAGCATCGAGACGACGGCCAGGCAAATCTGCTCGTCATACACATAGCGATCATTGGGGCAGGACAGCCCGACCGTGAACCCATCGGGATAACCGGCCTCCGCCAGCAGCTTCTTCGACCGCGCAGGATCGAGCGCCAAGCGCTGATTGAGATCGGCCGGCGCGCCGGTGAGGAACGGCGAGGCCATCATGCCCGCGGGCCAGGACTGGCCGCGCATCACCGCGCGCTTGATCGCCTCGATATCGATCGCGCGGTAGATCGCCTCGCGCACGCGTTTGTCCTTCAGCGGATTCTTGCCCTTGACGCTCGAGTAGAGAAGTTCGTCGCG
>JANNTF010000361.1:0-3534 GCA_031403455.1 Alphaproteobacteria bacterium
CGCTCGGCGCCGTGCTCGCCGAATGCGGGCTGATCAGCACATTGTCCATGTCCCAGAGCGGCGAGTCCGCCGGCAGCGGCTCGATCGTCGCGACGTCGAGCGCGGCGAAGGCGATGTGGCGGCGGCGCAGCGCATCGATCATCGCCGCCTCGTCGACGACGATGCCGCGCGCGATGTTGATCAGCACCACGCCAGGCTTCATCGCCGCGATCGCCGCCGTGTCGATCATCTTCTCCGTGGCCGCCGTATGCGGCGTGCTCAAGACGACGGCATCGGCCTGCGCCAGAACCGCGTGCAGCGCGTCGCCGCCATGGACCGAATCGAGCCCGAGCTCGGCCGCGCGGGCCGGCGACGGATTGGCGAGCATGCCGATCGCGCGCATGCCGAAGGCCCGCGCGATGCGCCCGATCTGCGCGCCGATCTTGCCGGCGCCGATGATCGCCAGGGTCTTGCCCGCCAGCTCGCCGCAGCAATAGCGCTCCCAGCGATGCGCGCGCTGATCGCGCTGCAACCGCGGCAGATCCTTCGCATGCGCGAGCAGCGCCAGGAACACGAACTCGGTCAGCGCCTCGGCATGCACGCCGCGCGCCGTGGTGACCACGAGATCGCTGTCGGCGAGGCCGAGCTTGGCCACCATCTGCCCGACCCCGGCGCTCGTCGTCTGCACCCAGCGCAGATGCGGCGCGAGCGCGAAGATCCCCTGGCCATCGGCGCTCTTGGGAAAATCCCAGAGGATCGTCGCGCGCGCGAGATGGCCGCGCCAGCGCTGCTCCTGCTCGGGCGTGCGCTTGAAATCGGCACGACCATTGTGATCGCCGACATAGCGCAGCGGCGCATGCAGATCCGGGTCGTGGAGCAGTTCGGCGCGCGCGCCGGCGGCTGCGCGGATGCGCGCGACCTGCGCGGCTTCGAGTGGCGAGGTGATGAAGATGATCTCGGGACGCGCAGCCATGTGATCGTGAACTCCGGCTTCTCCAGGGGAACGCGACCATGTTCCGTGCCGCCCGCGGTTTGGGCAAGATCGCTCTCGCTTTTCATCCCGGGGGAAAACATGGGGCTCCACGCCGATCTCATCATCAGGAACGGGCACATCGCGACGATGGACGGCCATGGCGGCTTCGCCAGCGCGATGGCGGTGCATGGCGGTCGGATCGTCGCGCTTGGCGCCGATGCGGTGATCGAGGACCTCCAGGGTCCGGGCACGCGGATCGTCGATCTCGAAGGACGCTGCGTGGTGCCGGGCATCGTCGACTCGCATGCGCATCCCGACAGCTACGCGATCCGCCTCGCCAAATGGCATCGCGTCGGACCGGAGCGCATCACGACGCGCGACGAGCTGCTCACGCTGATCGACGCGATCACTCGCGATGCGCCGAGGACAAGCTGGTTCGCCGGCTATCGCTTCGACGATCGCAAGACCGGGGGCTATCCCTCCCAAGCCGAGCTCGACCGCGCCGGCAATGGCAGGCCGGTCTTCATCCTGCGCACCGATGGACATCTCGCGTTGGCCAACGAAGCCGCCTTCGCGGCCTGCGCGATCGGGCACAATGCCGAGGATCCGCCTTTCGGCCGTTTCGATCGCGATCCCCGGACCAACGCATTCACCGGCCTCGTGCGCGAGACGGCGGCGCATATCTTCCTGGAGCACATTCATGCCGCGGATCGCGAGAGCGAGATCGCCGATGGCATGGATCAGGTGTTTCGCGAGACGCTCAGCCACGGCATCACCTCGATCTACAATTCGCTGACGCCGTCGCGCGCCATCCGCGCCTATCAGAAGATGAAGGACGAGGGCCGGCTCGCCTGCCGCATCGGCATCATCGCCAGCGGACGCGAGGACGGCCTGATCGAGCATCTCACGGCGGCGGGGATGCGCTCGGGCTTCGGCGATGAGCGCCTGCGTCTCGTCGCGGTGGAATGGTGTCCGGATTGCTCGACCTCGGGCCGCACGGCCGCCTATTACGAGCCCTATCTCGGCACGCGCGTGGTGGGCGAGCCCGAGGATAATCGCGGCATGCTGCTCTACGATTCCGAGGATCTGATGCGTCGCGCGACCGCGGCGCATAGAGCCGGGCATCTCGTCTGCATCGAAGGCGTCGGCGATCGCGGCATCGATTTTGCGCTCGATGCGATCGAGGCCGCCCTCACCGCGCATCCCGTGACCGATCATCGGATGCGCGTCGAGCATTGCTGCTACGTGACGCCGCCGATCCTGGCGCGCATCAAGCGCCTCGGCGTCGTGGATTCCTCCGCGACCGGCTTCATGTACGATCTCGGTGATGCCTATGCCGCCAATCGCGGCCAGGAGGCGATGCGCTGGATGTGGCCGCATCGCACGCTGATCGATCACGGCATCGCCGCGCCCGGCCATTCCGATTTCGCGGTGTGCAGCGTCAATCCCTGGACCGCGATGTGGTCGATGGTCACCCGCAAATCCGAGAGCGGCCGCTCGCTCGATGCGCGCGAGGCGATCACCGTGGCCGAGGCGCTGCGCGCCTATACCTGGCTCGGCGCCTATTCGGGCCGCGAGGAACACGAGAAGGGCTCGCTGGAGATCGGCAAGCTCGCGGATTTCGTCGTGCTCGATCGCGACATCATCACGCAGCCCACGGACGCGCTGCGCGACACGCGCGCACTGTCCACCTGGGTCGGCGGCGTGGAAGCCTGGCGCGCGGGCTGAGCGCCATGCAGATCTCATCCGCCAGCGCTGCCGATATCCCCGCGCTGTGCGGGATGTTGGGTCTCTTGTTCACGCAGGAGGCGGAGTTCAGCCCCGACCGCGAGGCCCAGGCGCGCGGGCTGGGGCTCATCCTCGCCACGCCGGAGCTCGGCACGATCCTGGTCGCCCGCGAAGCCGGCGCGATCATCGGCATGGTGAGTCTGCTGTTCACCGTGTCGACCGCACTCGGCAGCCGGGTCGCGCTGCTCGAAGACATGGTCGTCGCGCCCGATCACCGCGGCAAGGGCATCGGCTCATGTCTGCTCGAAGCCGCAATCGATCATGCGCACAACACCGGCTGCGGCCGCATCACCCTCTTGACCGATCGCGTGAACGCGCGCGCGCAGAGTTTCTACCGCCGCCACGGCTTCGAACTGTCGCCGATGATCCCGCTTCGTCTGTCGCTCTCCGCCGACCGGCACTCGTCGCCCCTCCTCGACTCGAGGAGGGGCAGCGTGGCGAAGCCGCGCGGGGTGGTGAGTCAGTGATCCGGCGCCACCGCGACATCTGCCACGACGCCAACACGTTCATCTCGACCTCGTCGTTTGCGAAGCGCGTCACGCGGATCGCGCAGCACACCTCGCAGCAGCACCTCTGGGCGCGCGGTGCCGTGGCGCGATCGACTCGTGTGACGTAACGGCGCGGACTCACCACCCCGGCGATCTCGCCTTCGCGAGATCGCCTGTCCCTCCTCATTCGAGGAGGGACGACGAGCGCAGGCAGGCCTTTCGCACGGGAGATAGATGTGTGAATCCCGTAGCTCAAGTCGAGGAGGGGCGACGAGTCATCGCGCGCCTTCACTCCGCCACGATGTG
>JANNTF010000362.1:0-1484 GCA_031403455.1 Alphaproteobacteria bacterium
CAGCGTCGAAGAGAACCTGCTGATGGGCACGCTGACGCGCCGCCCGGGTGCATGGACGCTGCCACGGGTGTACCAGCTCTTCCCGATCCTGCGGGAGTTTCGCAACCGCCCGGCCACCAGCCTGTCAGGCGGCCAACAGCAGATGGTGGCGATCGCGCGCGCGCTCGTCGGCGACGTGAAGCTGCTGCTGCTCGACGAGCCCTTCGAGGGCTTGTCGCCTGCGATGACGGAGGAGGTCTTCAACGCCGTCGATCGGCTGCGACAGGACGTGGCGGTGATCATCGTGGATCACAATCTGGATCTCGCGCTGGCGCTTGCCGATGACACGATCGTTCTCGACCGCGGTGCGATCGTCCATCGCGGCCCCGCGCTGCCGCTGTTCGAGGACCTGGCCTTTCGGCGCAAGATCCTGTGGGTGTGACGTCGACGGGTCGATGAGCGGCGCACTTCCGCCGGCGTCGCGCTAAGCTCGCGCGACCATGCGTGAAGGACGGCGGTGGAATGGGATGATGGCATCCCGCGTTCTTGAGGGCTTGCCGGGTGGGCGATCGCAACGGAGAGGGAAAAAATGTTGGACAAATTGATTGGCGCAGCCCTTCAGGGTCTCGCCGGTGGTAGTGGCGGCGGTGGTGCGGCGGGCGGCAACTCGCCGATGCTCAACATCATCATGCAGCTGCTCATGAGTGGCGGACAGCAGCAGCAAGGCGGCGGCGGGTTGGGTGGTCTGCTCGGCCAGGTCCTCGGCGGTGGTGGCGCGGGCGCCGGTAACAATCCGCTCGGCGGACTCCTGGGCGGCATGATGGGCGGTGGTCGGGGCCAGGCCGGCGGCGGCAATCCGCTCGAGGCACTAGCCGGCGCGATCCTCGGCGGTGGTGGTCAGAGCAGCGGCGGTGGCGGCGGGCTTGGTGGCTTGCTCTCGCAGCTGCAGGGTTCTGGTCTCGGCCGTGAAGCGGATTCCTGGGTTTCTCAGGGCCCCAACATGGCTGTATCTCCGGAAAAACTGAGCCAGGCCTTCGGCCAGGAGAAGCTCGCGTCGCTGGCGCAGCAGAACGGCATGGATCTCAACGAGATGCTCTCGGGTCTGTCCCAGCATTTGCCGGATGTCGTCAATCAGCTCACGCCGCAAGGCCGGCTCCCGCAGTCGAACGAACTGCAGGAGCTGCTTGGCAAGTTCATGGGCGGTCGCCGCTAGTTCGGGTCGAACACAACGCCCGCGGCATCCGTGCCGCGGGCGTTTCCGTTCGTGGCGCTGCGTGGTCCGCGCCGTTCAATAGGTCGCGCGGCCACCCGAGATGTCGAACACCGCGCCGGTCGAGAAGCTCATCTCTTCGCTGGCGAGCCAGCAGATCATCGCCGCGACTTCCTCGATCTTGCCGAACCGGCCGATCGGGATCTTCGACAGCATGAATTGGATATGAGCTTCCGTCATCTGTTTGAAGATGTCGGTCTCGACCGCGGCCGGGGTGATGCAGTTGACGCGGATA
>JANNTF010000363.1:0-6246 GCA_031403455.1 Alphaproteobacteria bacterium
GCCGCTCGTCATCAGCAGCTCCACCACGCGGCCGCAGACATCGGGATCGATCAACGGGCAGTCGCTCGTCACACGCAGCACCGTCTGCGCGCCGACCGAGCGCGCCGCGCCGATGTAGCGCGCGAGCACATCGGTCTCTGAACCACGAAACACCCGGGCGCCGGAGCTGCTCGCCAGCTCGGCCAGCTTCGTGTTGTCCGGCGCGTCGGGAATGGCGCAGACGACGACGTCGATCCCCGGCACCTGGGCGCAGCGTTCCAGAACGTGTTGCAGCACGGGCTTGCCGGCGAGGTCCATCAACACCTTCCCGGGAAGCCGCGTGGACCCCAGTCGAGCCTGGACGATTGCGGCACTGGTCATCGCCTCAGCGCCGGACCGGAACGCCACGCGCGGCCAGGAAGCCCTTCGCCTCGCGCGGCGTCTGTTCCGTGAAATGGAAGATCGACGCGGCGGCGACGGCCGCGGCCCGTGACCCCGTCAGGATCTCGGCCATGTCGGCGTAGCCGCCGCAACCGCCCGAGGCGACGACGGGAATCGTCACCGCGGCCGCGACATCGCGCGTGAGCTCCAAATCGTAGCCGCGCATCGTTCCGTCGCGATCGATCGAGGTGAGCAGGATCTCGCCGGCGCCCAACTCGGCGACCTGGCGCGCCCACGCGACCGGATCGCGCCCGGTGGCGTTCTTGCCGCAATGCGTGACCACTTCGCAGCGCCCGTCCTCGTGGCGGCGCACGTCGATCGATACCACGATGCATTGCGTGCCGAACTCCTCGGCGCCGGCGCGGATCAGCTCCGGCGTGGCGACGGCCGCGCTGTTGATCGCGACCTTGTCGGCGCCGACCGCGAGCAGGTCGCGGATATCGGCGATCGTCCGCACGCCGCCGCCCACGGTCATGGGCATGAAGCAATTATCCGCGAGCTCGTCGATCTCCTGGAAATTGGGCCGCTTGCCCGCGGGCGTCGCGCCGATATCGAGAAAGACCAGTTCGTCCACTTCGCGCAGATTATAGACGCGGATCGACTGCAGGGCCGGACCCACGCGGCGCGACGAGTCGAAGCCGACACCTTTCACGAGGCCGAAATCCTTGAACAGCAGGGTCGGCATGATCCGGGTCTTCAACATCAGATGGCCAGGAAGTTGCGGATGAGCCGGAAGCCGTTGCGCTGGCTCTTCTCGGGATGAAACTGCACCCCGAAGATCGGGCGATCGGCGAGCGCCACCGCTGCCGTGAAGCGGCCGCAATAGGGCGTCGTCGCGATTTCGCGCGCCGTGTCGCGGCAGCGCAGATGGTAGCTATGGACGAAATAGAAATCGCTGCCCGGGGCAAGCCCGTCGAACAGCGGATGATCGGCGTGCGGCGCGACGGTGTTCCAGCCGATATGCGGCACGCGTTCCGCCGCCTCGAGCGGCACCAGGCGCGTCACGTCGGCATCGATCAGATCGATGCCGGATATGGCGCCGCCTTCGGTTCCCGTCCTCGCCATCAGCTGCATGCCCAGGCAGATGCCCAGGAACGGGACGGTCCCGCGTGCGACGGCGTCGCGGATCGCCTCGTCGAGTCCCCAGGCCGTCAGGTTGCGCATCGCCGCGCCAAACGCTCCCACGCCCGGCAGCACGATCCGATCCGCCCGCGCGACGACTCGCGGATCGCGCGTCTTCTCCACGCGCGTGCCGCATTCCTCGAGCGCACGCGCGATCGAATCGACGTTGCACAGTCCATAGTCCACGACGGCTGCCAATCCGCTGGCCATCACCGGAGCTCGAAATTCGGCACGAGATCGCCGTCGCGACCGCGCATCGGCTTGCCGCGGTTGTCGCACTTGAACAGGCGCTTGTTCGTGAACCGATCACAGACGGCGAGGAACTCGTCGAGCGTCATGTCGATCTCCGCGAGGATCTCGTCGATCTTGCGACCAAGATAGGTCCACGGGAACTTGCCGTCGTGGCGCCGGACGATCGCAACGGCATCGCCGCGCGTGAGGCGGCCGCGTCGGATGTGGTTGTTCGCGATGTCCGTCGCGCGGCCGAAGCCGAACTTCAGGTACTTGAAATAATCGTGGATGCCGGTCTGGTAGTTGTCGAGATTCTCGTAATTGGCGAGTGAACCCTCGACTAGGTGCGGGAACGTCTCGAAGCCGTAGCCCTGCGCGATGAGCGCGTTCTGGTAGCCGTCCCACGGGAAGAAATAGCCGAGGAAGATGCCTGTCACGCCGACCGTCTTCAGCTCGTCGTCCGTGGGATAGATGTACTGCACCAGGTGGCGTCGCTCGATGCCATCCAACCCGATGAGGTCGCTGACCCGCAGGCCGAGCAGTCCGCCGAACTCCTCGAGCCATCGGCGATCGAGCGCGTTGTTGTCCTGCGCGGCGGCGGGTCCGCCATATTCGTTCTGGGCGTTCTCGCCCCAGACCAAGAGCGGCACGCGCATCTGCACCGCAAGCCGCACGGGCACCGTGAATATGGTCACGTGCTCCGGCCATGAGATGTCGCCGATTTCGGTCAGGGCGAGTCGGTTGATCCTGCGCCGCAGATTCGGATTCGCCGAAACCTCGACGCGGTCGACGCCGAGCTTGCCGGTATTGACGAGGTTGCGTCGGCCGAGCTCGGACGCCGAATCGGTCGTCGCGGTGACGCAGAGCGGATTGAGCCCATGCTCGACGAGGCGCACGACCTGATAGGTGGAGTCCTTGCCGCCGCTGACCGGCACGATGCAGTCGTAGTTGCCCCCGCTCTTGCTGCGATAGCGATCCGTGATGCGCATGAATTCCAGACGCCGCGCGTCCCAGTCGACGGCGCTGCGTCTCTCGAAGCCGATGCACGCACTGCAGACGCCGCGCGCATCGAACCAGAGATCCGGCTTCGAATCGGGGTAGAGGCAGCTGGCGCAGTACCGGATCACGCTGTCTTCCGGCGCACCGCGGACTGGGTCAGCTGCGCGAGATTCGCAGCGACGCGTTGGACATCCGCGTCGGTCATCGTGGGGAAGAACGGAATGCTGAGGCAGCGTGCGTAATAGGCGCTGGCGCCGGGCAATGCGATGTCGCCGTAGCGTCTGCGATAATAGGGCTGCATGTGCACGGGCACGTAGTGGACTTGTCCGCCGATCTCATGCTCGCGCATCGCGGCAAGGAAGCGCGCGCGCGTCGTTCCCAGCATCGCGAAGTCGATCAGCACGGCATAGAGATGCCAGCCATGGGGCTGGTGGCGCGGCGTGGGACGCAGCGCGGGGGCGAGCGGCGCGAGAAGCTGATCGTAGAGCGCAGCGATCGTGCGCCGCCGCTGCTGGAAGCGGCCGAGTTTGCGCAGCTGGCTGATGCCGAGCGCACAGAGCACGTCCGGCAATCGGTAGTTCCATCCGATCTCCGGCATCTCGTAGTACCAGGGGTTCGGCTCGTCGACGTCGAAAGCAAGCGCGGGGTTGGTGAACTCGGCAGGTTCGCGGACGAGCCCATGCGAACGGAGTCGGCGCAGCCGGATTGCATGCTCATCGCGCGCCGCCGTGACGATGCCGCCTTCACCGGTCGCGATCGCCTTCACGGGGTGCGTGGAGAAACACGCGAGGCCGCCATGCGCGACCGCGCCGACATCGGGCAGACCCAGCGCGTGACACGCATCCTCGACGATCGTCAGATCATGCTTGCGCGCGACCTCGGTGATCGCAGTCAGGTCGCATAGCTGGCCGTTCAGATGCACGGGGAATACCGCGCGCACGCGTTGCCCGTTGGAACGGGCCAGTGCCTGCGCCACATGGCCGGGTCCGAGCAACCCCGTGTCGGGATCGACATCGGCGAAGATCACCTCGGCGCCGGTGGCGCGCACCATGTTGGCCGTCGCAACGAAAGTAATGCTCGGCACGATCGCGGCATCGCCTGGGCCGAGATCGATCGCGAGCGCGGCGAGATGCAGGGCGGCGGTGCCGCTACTGCAAGCGACCGCATGTCTGGCGCCCGTCGCCGCCGCGAAGTCGCGCTCGAACGCGTCGACCAGCGGTCCGGTGGTGAGCATCTCCGCGCGCAGCGCGGCAGCGACGATTTCCAGATCGTCGTCCTCGATGGTCTGGCGTCCATAGGGGAGGAAATGAGTCACGCTCTTACTCCGCCTTCTTGTGCAGGATCCGCTCCAGCGCCGCGCCGTCGAGCCACTCGACGTTGCGGTCGCTGGAGTATTGAAAGCCGTCCGCGACGCCGCGCGCGCCGCGCTTCGTCAAATGCGCGGTCGACCAGTCGAGGCTCGGCGGGCAGATCACGTAGCGGTCGTCGAGCTCCAGCGTCGCGCGGGCATCGTCCTCGGTGATCATCACCTCGTGCAGCTTCTCGCCCGGGCGGATGCCGATGGTTTCCTGTGGCAGATCGGGCGCCATCTGCTTGGCTAGATCTACCATCCTCATGCTCGGGATCTTCGGGATGAAGATCTCGCCGCCGGCCATCAGCGCGAGGTTGGACAGCACGAAGGCGACGCCCTGGTCGAGCGTGATCCAGAACCTGGTTATGCGCGGATCGGTGATCGGCAGAGCCTTGGCGCCGTCGCGGATGAGGCGCTGGAACAACGGTACGACCGAGCCACGCGAGCCGATGACGTTGCCGTAGCGCACGACGGCGAAGCGCGTGTCCTGGTCGCCGGCGAGGTTGTTGGCGGCGACGAAGATCTTGTCGGAGGCGAGCTTGGTGGCGCCGTAGAGATTGATCGGATTGGCGGCCTTGTCGGTCGACAAGGCGATCACGCGCCGCACGCCGGTGCGCAGCGCCGCCTTCACCACATTCTCCGCGCCGTGGATGTTGGTGAGCACGCATTCGAAGGGGTTGTATTCGGCCGTCGGCACGATCTTCAGCGCCGCCGCGTGGACCACGATCGTGACGGCGCGCATGGCGAGTTCGAGCCGCCCCGCGTCGCGCACATCGCCGATGAAGTACCGCATCGCTTCGGCGTTGCGATGGCCCGCGAACTCGCGCTCCATGTCGTGCTGCTTCTGCTCATCGCGCGAGAAAACGATCAATCGCCGCGGCTTGGCCGTGTCGAGCACGCGTCGCACGAAGGCGCGACCGAACGAGCCGGTGCCGCCGGTGATGAGGATCGACGCGCCCGCGAGATCGATCGGCGGGTCGTCGAAGCGGCGGTTGAGTGAGTTGGACATGGGGCTATCGACAGCTCGCAAGTGAGGGGAGTTCGGCACGCTACCGCCATCCGGGTGGTCTCGAGATCACCCGCCGGCCATCATCGAAGCACCGCGCGCCGAAGCGGCGTGCGGTTGCGGCACTAGGCCGCGACGACGCTCTCGCTCGGCAGATGCACGCGCACCCGGCGACCGAGAAGGTCGAGAAGAACCGCGACCCGCGCGTCGTCGGTGATCGAGTCGTACAGGCCGAGTTGATCGGCGAAGGCGCCATCGAGAACACGCACCCGCGCCCCGGTGGCAAGCGTGGCGGCCGTCCCGAGCAGGACCCAGCCGTGCTTGTCCTCGCGTGCGCGAATGGCCTCGACGATGGCCGTCGCAACCGGCGCCGGTCGTTCGCCGTGGCACACGAGATGGCTCACGCCGAAGGTCGATTGAATCGCGCGCCAGCGTTGCTGGTCGAGGTCGATGGCGACGAAGGCGTAACGTGGAAACAATGGACGTGCCACGAAATCCACGCGGCGCGCGTGCCGACGCCGCGCGCGATATCGCGGCAGATAGCAGCGAAAGCCCTGGCGAACGAGGTTGGCGTAGGCTCGCGCCTCGGCATTGGGCTGGGTGTGGACCACGTACCATTGCGTGGTTTCGGCGGCGATCACGACGCTGCCTGTCCGGAACTGGTCTGGCGGCGGATCCGCAGAAAATCGGGGGCGAGGGCGCGGTCTGCGCCGAGCAGCGCGACGGCGGCTTCATAGGCGCCCTGAGGATGCGCGAGCTCGGTGATCACGGCGGCGTCGATCAGGCCGAGCGATGCCGCGTCCCGCGCAACCGGGAGGCCGAGGAAGGAGTCCCGGGCGAGGGTCGTGTCGATGATGCCGACAAGCTCGATGTCGTGCTCGCGTGCGCACAGCATCGCGATCTCGGCGAGATCGCCGGCGCCGAACAGGACGATGCGGCGCCAGCCACGCGACTGGGCCATCGCGAATTGCTCGCCGCATCGCGTGCGGGCGCGGCGGAAGAAGGCGAAGGAATGGGTGAGATAGGTCGCTGTCAGCCGCGACTTCTCGGAGAAGCCCTGCGGCGTCAGATAATAGGCGTAGCGGCGGCGCGGGATCTGCTGGACCTTGATCAGCCC
>JANNTF010000364.1:0-2307 GCA_031403455.1 Alphaproteobacteria bacterium
GGTACCGTTTCGACACCGTGGTTTGCTGCAGATCATCTGCCATGATCTGGAGGTGATCGCGCGCACCGCTGATGATCTTCTTCTGCCACAGCAGGAACGCGATCAGGGTCAGGCCCGAAGCGATCAGCCCCGCCGCGAGAATTGAGAATCGCCGCTGCAGATCGAGGAGATTCTTGCGATCCTCGGCATCCTCGTTGGTGTCGTAGCGGTAGGCTTCGGACGCGAGGCGCACCAAGGGTCCGTCGAACGGCGACATCCGCGCGAGCACGCGACCGATGTTTCCAGGCGCCTCGATCGCGGCGATCAATGGATCGATCTCGATCAGCGTTTGCCTCAGATCCCCGAGCAACCGGACACGATCGGGGTCGCGTGCCGCGAAGACCCTGATCTGCCCATCCGCCATGACATTGAGTCGATTGACGAGGATGTCGAAGCGCAGCTGGATGTCTTCCTTGCTCGCCAGTCGGTCGGGATGATTGAACGCGTGGGCCCGATGGAGCAGGCGGCCGAGTTCGTTGACGGCCTGATTGACCGACCACGACAGCGTATAGCGCGTTGTGTCCTCGATCGCCTGCTGACGCTGCGCGATGACGATGCCGGTGTAGGAAGCTGCCGCGGCGAACGAGGCAATCGCCGCCGCAAACAGCATCTTCGCACCGCGCAGAGTCGCCACGCGCTGCGTCCTCGACTGGGATGAAGCTGTCGCCGTGTCCCGGGGTCGCCGATTACTTCACGACCAGGCGCGCGACCTGCCAGACGGAACGGCTGTAGAATTTCTGCGTCTTCAGCTCCGGCGCCGAGTCATAGGGATAGACGACGAACAGGGGCCCCTTGTCGCGAACCGGCATGTATTCGCTATTGCGCTTGAGCGCGAGGATGACGTTGTACTTCTCGAAATCGGCGACCGGGATCTCGCTGCTGTAGTCGTTGAGGGCGACGACGGCCACGTTTTCACCGCTCGCGCCCACCGCCAGCATCAGCTTGCGCAACGGAACGCCCTCGAACCGCACGGTCCCGCTGTACCACGGCGTGGTGGTCTCGATCAGCTCCATGCCGACGGCCTCGAGCATCGAGCGATCGAACTGCGCCGCGCCCTGGGCGTTGGTGATCCCGATCTTTCCCGAGATGGTGAGGATGGGTGCCTCGCGCGGCGCCGCCAGCGAGCCTGCGGCCCGTGACGCGGCGAAGGGCAGCGGCGCGGCAAGCCCGACAGCCAGGCAGGTGGAAAAGGCGCGACGCGTGATGGGCAAGCGCATGATCGGTTCCTATCGATTTGGTTGGAGTTCGATGGGCGATCATTGAATGGAATACTCTAAGCATGGATGAACGGCATGCAGTCGCAGCCACGGCTCCGGCGAACGCACGGAGATGCCGTGAATTTTCGATAAATGTTAGACTAATACAACATTACCAACCGACCATCACGTTCAGGAATCCGAAAGAGATTCCGGGCAATGTCGCGAGAGTTGGGCGATGAAGAAATCACCGCCCGGTCCTTGAATTGGGATGAGCCATGGTCGAGCTGTTCAGAGAATTCACATTCGAGGCCGCGCATCGCGTACCGAATTACTCGGACGTCCACGGACATTCGTTCCAGGTCGGGGTGGTCATGCGTGGACCCGCCGACGAGACGCACGGCTGGGTCCAGAGCCTGACGGACATCGAGCCCCACATCAAGATGGTCCAGCGGCAGCTTGATCACAAGTACCTCAATGACATCGAGGGTCTCTCCGTTCCGTCATTGGAAAATGTGGCGCGATGGATCTGGAACAGACTGGATAATTCATTGCCGCATCTGGAGCGCGTGGAAGTGCGTCGCGGCGGCCCCGGGCACGGCGAAGGTTGTGTCTACCGTGGCCGCATCGCGGCTTGAGAGGAAAGATCAGACAATGGCGATGGATCCGCAGGTGAGGAATCGGGATGCGGCGATGAACGTGAACGTGCATCGACTGATCGTCTCTCACCGCAGCAACGCGGCCCTGGAGGCGCCTCTCGAACCGCTCGAGGAAGCCGCGATGATCGATGCCGTGGCGCGGAAGCTCTCCGACGTCCTCGACATCCTGCGCATCGATCACCGCAACGACCACAACACCCGCGATACGCCGACGCGTGTGGCGAAGATGTATGTCTGCGAATTGCTGAGGGGGCGCTTCCAGGCGCCGCCGAAGATCACCGATTTCGAGAATGTCGAGGACTGCGATCAGATGATCGTCACGGGTCCGATCGACGTGCGCTCGACCTGCGCGCATCACCTCATGCCGATCTACGGCTATGCCTGCATCGGCATCCTGCCGGCGATCGGCGGCA
>JANNTF010000365.1:0-3523 GCA_031403455.1 Alphaproteobacteria bacterium
ATCTGTGTGACCGTGAGCACGAGGTCGGTCGCGGTGATGCCTTCCATCAGGCGCCCCGTCAGCTTGAAACCGACCACTTCGGGGATCAGCATCGACACCGCCTGCCCGAGCATCGCGGCCTCGGCCTCGATGCCGCCCACACCCCAGCCGAGCACGGCGAGACCATTGACCATCGTGGTGTGCGAGTCGGTGCCGACCAGGGTGTCGGGATAGGCGATTTTCCTGCCGTCCTTCTCGGCGACCCAGACCGTCTGCGCGAGATATTCGAGATTGACCTGGTGGCAGATGCCCGTGCCCGGCGGCACGACGCGGAAATTGCTGAACGCGCTCTGGCCCCAGCGCAGGAAATTGTAGCGCTCGCCGTTGCGCTCGTATTCGAGCTTCACGTTCTTGGCGAGCGAATCCGCGGTGCCGAAATGGTCGACCACCACGGAGTGGTCGATGACGAGATCGACCGGCGACAGCGGATTGATCTTGCGCACGTCGCCGCCCATGCCGGCCATCGCGTCGCGCATCGCGGCGAGGTCGACGACCGCGGGCACGCCGGTGAAATCCTGCATCAGCACGCGCGCGGGGCGATATCCGATCTCGCGATCCGATCGGCGCGTGGTCACCCAGGCGGCCATCGCCTTGAGGTCATCGACCGTGACCGATCGGCCATCCTCGTTGCGCAGGAGATTCTCGAGCAGCACCTTGAGCGAGTTGGGCAGGCGCGCGATGCCTGCGAGCCCGGCCTTCTCCGCCGCGTTCAGCGAAAAGTAATCGTAGGATTTGCCGTCGACATCGAGCGTGCGGCGAGTCTTCAGGCTGTCGGATACGATACTGGACACGGAGATCTCCCGGGTGCGCGCGGAACGAAGCTGGGCAGGGAACGGCGAGAGAGTCGCTCTTCCAGTGCCAACGGATGGTTAATTATCGCCAGCAACTACACCCGCCTTCGCCAATTTTGAAGAGGGCCGATGAATTTAGCGGCGAGGGTCGCGGAATAATCATCGTTAACGGGGAGTTTTGCTTGCGGTCCGGCGGTTCCAAACACCGCCCGGAGGCGGGTGGTTGAGGCGAAAGCCACAGGTTTTGCGCTCGGTGTGCTCTCGACAAGGGCGCAAAGACAGACCTGTGCATGCGATCGCCCTGAGCGTCGGCAGCCGTGAACGATGGGATCCCATCTCGCGCCAGGGCCTCAGCTTTCATCAGGAGTCCGCTCATGAATCAACTCGTCGCCGCCGAAGACCAAACCAACCACCGCACCCCAACGCCGAACATGGTCCGCTCGTCCTATGCGACCCGGCATGATCGCCGTCGCCTCGAGACGCGCGCGCGCATGTTGCGTGCCCTCATGAAGCTGCTGGCGCGCAAGAGTCTTGCTGACGTGCCGATCCACGAGATCACCGAGACCGCCGATGTCGGCGGCGGCACGTTCTACAATCACTTCACCGATCGCGCCTCGATCCATGCCGCCTTGACGGCCGAATTGCTGGTCGGCTGGTGCGACGCGCTCGCGGCGGCGACGCCGCTGCGTCAGGACCCCACCGAAACGCTTGCCTTGCGCCTGCGCCTGGCGATCCATCGCGCCGGGTTGGATGCGGATTGGGCGAATTACCTGGTCGCGACAGCGTTCAGCAATGGCCTGGCCGGCAACCCGTTCGACCAGCGCATGGCCGAGATCATCGAAGGCGGGATCCTGCAGGGGCGCTTCACGCCGCCGGCGATCGAGATCACGCGGCGCGCGATCCTGGGCCTGGCGACCGCGACCCTGCAGAGTGTCAGCGGCGACTCGGCCAAGGCGGCCATGGAAGCGACGAACGTCACCCGCTTCATCCTCGTGATGCTCGGCGTCGCCGGCGCCGACATCGACCGCGTCCTCGCGCTGCCGCTGCCGGGCGTGGTCTGGGACGACAATGTCCTCGTGCGGCGCGCCCACGCCGCGCGCGAAGACGCAAATTCCGTCTGACCGGGAGACTCCGGGCGGGTCGGCTGCCGAGTCGTCGGCAGATGTTGACCCGCCTCCGGAGCACGCGCTAGCTACCTCATGGAGATCCGCAGGCTTGTAAAGAGCAGGCTCGCAGGAGCCGGCGTGATCGCCGCGAGGGAGCTGGGAGGCGCGGAGTGACGAACGAGAGAGGCGCGTCGAACATAGCGGCGTCTTGCGCGCGGCCATGACAGGCCTGCGGCGAATCCCCGGCGTGCCGGCGGGCTGCGAAACCTATCCCCAACTGCTCGACCACATCGTGACGCTGCGTGGCGCGCGCCCCGCCTTCCGGGAAAAGCATCTCGGCATCTGGGAGACCCGGAGCTGGTCGCAATGGCGCGACGACGTGCATGCGATCGCCGCCGGGCTGACGGGCCTGGGGCTGCATCGCGGACAGACCATGGTGATCATCGGCGACAACCGCCCGTTGCTCTACGCGGCGATCTGCGCCGCGCAATGCCTCGGGGCGATTCCCGTGCCGCTGTACCAGGACGCCGTCGCCGACGAGATGGCCTTCGTGCTCGAGCATGGCGAAGCCGCGATCGCCCTCGTCGAGGATCAGGAGCAGGTCGACAAGCTGCTCACGGTCGGCGCGCGCGCACCCAAACTCGGACGCATCGTCTATGACGACCCACGGGGCTTGCGCGACTACGATCACACGCGGCTGAATTCGCTCGAGGCCCTGATGGCGACCGGACGCGACCTCCTGGCGCGCGACCCCGAGCTGGTGAGCCGGGAGATCGCGCACGGCAAGGCCGAGGATATCGGGGTGATGCTCTACACCTCGGGCACGACCGGGCAGCCCAAGGGCGTGATGCTGACCTACACCAATGTGATGGTCACGGCGGCCAACGGAGTCGCCTTCGATCGCCTGACCGATCACGACGAGATCCTCGCCTATCTGCCGATGGCGTGGGTCGGCGACCACATCTTCTCCTATGGCGAAGCGCTGGTCGCGGGATTCTGCGTCGCCTGTCCGGAATCGGGCGCGACCGTGCTCACCGATCTCAAGGAGATCGGGCCGACCTTCTTCTTCGCGCCGCCGCGCATCTTCGAGAACCTGCTCACCCAGGTGACGATCCGCATGGAGGATGCCAGCGCGCTCAAGCGCGCGATGTTCAAGTTCTTCATGGCCCATGCCAAGCGCGTGGGCATCGACATCCTCGACGGCAAGCCGGTCGCCGCGAGCGATCGGCTGCTCTATCGGCTCGGGGAGATGCTGGTCTACGGACCACTCAAGAACGTGCTGGGCCTCAGTCGGATGCGCGTCGGCTACACCGCCGGCGAGGCGATCGGCCCCGATCTCTTCGCCTTCTATCGCTCGCTCGGCCTCAATCTGAAGCAGCTCTACGGCATGACCGAGGCGAGCGTGTTCATCTGCCTGCAGCCCGATGGCCAGATCAAGGTCGACACGGTCGGTCCGGCCGCGCCCGATGTGGAGATCAAGCTCGCCGAGAGCGGCGAGGTGCTGGTCAAGAGCCCGGGCGTGTTCAAGCTCTACTACAAGAACGCCGCCGCGACGGCGGAGTCGAAGACCGGGGATGGCTGGCTGCG
>JANNTF010000366.1:0-3897 GCA_031403455.1 Alphaproteobacteria bacterium
GACAAGATCCGCCGCGTCGCGATACCGGCGATCCACGATCCCACGGACACGCTCGATACGATACGCGCGGCGTGGGCACATGAAGTTTCAGGCTGGAGTTGACGCATGGGGATATCGACGATCGATCGCATCATCGGGCGCCGCGTCTGGGATTCGCGCGGCCGCCCCACCGTGGAAGCGGAGATCCATCTCGCAGGCGGGGCGATCGGGCGCGCGATCGCCCCGGCTGGCGCCTCGACCGGGTCGGGCGAAGCCGTGGATCTGCGCGACGGCGGCAAGCAGTTCGGCGGCTACGACGTGACGCGCGCCATCGCCAACGTCAACGGCGACATCGCGCTGCTGCTGCGCGGCATGGACGCCGCCGACCAGGACGCCGTCGACCGCGAACTGATCGCGCTCGATGGGACATCCAACAAGCGCAAGCTCGGCGGCAACGCCACCATCGCGGTGTCGATGGCGATCGCGCATGCCGCCGCGGCGGCGCGGCAAATGCCGCTCTGGCGTCATCTCGGGGCGGATCGCCCGCGCATCGCCCTGCCCGAGATTCAAATCATCGGCGGTGGCGCGCATGCCGCCGCGCGCGTCGACCTGCAGGATTTCCTCGTCATCGCGACGGGCGCCACGACGATCGTCGAGGCGCTCGACTGGACCGCGGAGGTCTATCGCGCCACCGGTGAGATCCTGAAGCAGCGCGGCCTATTGCAGGGCGTCGCCGACGAGGGGGGCTGGTGGCCCGCCTTCGAGTCCAACGAAGAAGCGCTGGAGACCCTGTTCCGCGGCATCGAGGCGGCGGGATTCACGCCCGGGCGCGAGATGGCGATCTCACTCGACATCGCGGCCACGCAGTTCTTCAGCGATGGCCGCTATCGCCTGCGCCGCGACAAGCGCGACATGGATGCGGCGGAGCTCGGCGCACTGCTCAAGCGCTGGGCCGAGACCTATCGCATCGTCGCGATCGAGGACCCGGTCGCGGAGACCGATCACGCGGGCATGATGGCGTTCACCGCCAATGTCGGCCGGACATGCCTCGTGGTCGGCGACGATTTCTTGGTGACCAACGCCGACCGCATCCGCGCCGCATCGGCCGCGGGCGCCTGCAACACCGCGCTGATCAAGCCCAATCAAGCGGGAACATTGACCGAGACCAAGGCGGCCTTCGATGCCGCGCGCGCCGCCGGCTGGCGCACCATCGTCTCGGCTCGGTCCGGCGAGACCGAGGACGTGACGATCGTGCATCTCGCGGCCGCCTGGGGCGCCGATCTGCTGAAGGTCGGCTCGTTCACGCGCGGCGAGCGCACGGCGAAATGGAACGAGGCCCTGCGCCTCGCGGAGATTCCCGGCGCGAGCTTCACCAGGTGGCGGGCGATTGGATGAGCTTGGAGAGTCACCACCCCGCGCGGCTTCGCCGCGCTGCCCCTCCTCAAATTGAGGAGGGGCGACTCAAATTTCTTGTCGTCCCTCCTCAATTTGAGGAGGGACAGGCTTGCGCGAAGCGCGAGCCAGGGTGGTGAGACGCAGCGCAGTCAGAGGGGAACGTGACACATGCACATCGACAGCAATTTCGACGGCGGCAATATCGAAATTCTCGACGCGAGCGACCCTGCCGATATCCGGCTCGCCATCCGACCGGACCGCTACTCGCGCTACTATCAATGGTTCGCGTTTCGCATCAGCGGCGCACGCGGCCAAGCCTGCACGCTGAAGCTCGGCAATGCGGGCGGCGCCGCCTATCTGCCGGGTTGGAATGGCTACCGCGCCGTCGTGTCGAGCGACCGGCGGGATTGGCGGCGGGTGGAGACGAGCTATGACGGCCAGTGCCTGACGATCCGCGTGACGCCCGACAGCGATGTGCTCTGGGTCGCCTATTTCGCGCTCTACACGGAAGACGACCACGCCGCGCTCCTCGCTCGCCACGCGCATGATCCGCGCCTGTCGCTCACCGTGCTCGGAAAGACGCTCGATGGCCGGCCCCTCGACCAGCTCACGATCGGGTCGCAGGGCGCCGGCAAACGGATTGCCTGGATCATCGGGCGCCAGCACGCCGGCGAGACCATGGCGTCGTTCTTCATCGACGGCCTGATCGAGCGCCTGCTGGATCGCGACGATACGGTCGCGTCGGCGCTGCTCGATCGCATCGTCTTCCACGTCGTGCCGAACATGAACCCCGACGGCTCACGGCGCGGCCATCTGCGCTGCAACGCCGCCGGCGTCGATCTCAATCGCGAATGGCGTGAGCCGTCGATGGCCCGCAGCCCGGAGATCTTCCTCGTCCGCGAGCGCATGATCGCTGGCGGCGTCGATTTCTTCCTCGATGTCCATGGCGACGAGGCGACGCCGCATAATTTCCTGATCGGGACACATGGCGTGCCCAACCAGACCACCGCCATGACCGCGCTCAACGGCGCCTATCGCGCCGCCCTGGTCGCGGCGAGCCCGGATTATCACCCGCATAATGGGCATTGGTCGCAAGGCGCCGGTCCATCCAACCTCACGATCGCCAGCTCCTACGTCGCGAACCGGTTCGGCTGCCTGGCGATGACGCTCGAAATGCCGTTCAAGGACGAGAACGACACGCCAGATGCGCGCACCGGCTGGTCGCCCCAGCGCAGCCACGCTTTCGGGCGCGCCAATCTCGATGCGCTTGCCGCGGTCGCCGAACGCCTGCGGTGAGCGAGGCTCAGCCCTTCAGACGATCGAGATACTGCTTCACGAAATCACAGCCGACATCGGCGATGTAGGCGTCGGTGAGCCGCTTCGTGATCGGACCGGGGATCTTGCCGTCGGCGATCTTCTGACCATTGAAGCTCGCCACCGGACAGATACACAGGCTCGTGGACGTGAGGAACATCTCGTCGGCATTCGCCGCATCGAACATGTCGACGTCGCGCTCTTCGACTTTCACGCCGATCTTGTGGGCCATGTCGATAGTCATCTGCCGGCTGACGCCCGGCAGCACGTAGCGCTGCGTCGGCTCGAGATCCCCGAGGACATGCAGCGCAAGCACGGCTTCGCGCCGCTCGGACCCGCCGATGGTCCGATCAAGACCGCCATCTTCGGCAGCAACTCGGCCAAGATGTACAAATACGACGTCAAGAAAGCCGGTCTCGCCACCGATCGCTTCGCGGCGCTCAAGCGCGACTATCTCGCGCGCGGCGCCGATCCGAGCAATCGCCGGTACGGCTACGTCCTCAAGGGCTGACGCAGGCAATGCGAAGGAGCGGCATGCGCGCTCTCG
This sequence comes from Alphaproteobacteria bacterium, assembly GCA_031403455.1. Taxonomy (GTDB): domain Bacteria; phylum Pseudomonadota; class Alphaproteobacteria; order CACIAM-22H2; family CACIAM-22H2; genus CAIOSQ01. The sequence goes on from JANNTF010000366.1 coordinate 3,236, forward strand.
CGGCGCTGGTCCTGATCCTCGTCGGCGCGGCGCAGGCCGCGGCCGACGAGGTCAAGATCCTCGCGGCCGGCGCGGTGTTCGACGCGCTCGCTCACCTGGCGCCGGTGTTCGAGCAGCGCACCGGCCACAAGCTGGTGGCGAATTTCGACGCGGTCGGCGCGCTGCGCGAGCGGGTCGCCGCAGGCGAGCAGACGGACGTGGTGATCCTGAGCGCGCCGGCCCTCGACGCGCTGGCAGCCGCGGGCCGGCTCGTGGTCGGATCGCGCCGCTATCTCGGACAGACCGGTGTCGCCCTGGCGGCGCCGCTCTCGGCGCCGGCGCTCGACATCTCGACACCCGAGAAGCTGCGCGCCGTGCTGCTCGAGGCGCCGTCGATCGCATTCGGGGATCCCGGGCGCGGCGCCACGGCGGGCACGCATTTTCGCAAGGTGCTCGACCAGCTCGGCATCGCCGAAGCGGTGATGCCGCGCGTGACGATCGTGCGCTTCGGCATCGAAGGCTTGCGCGGCGTGGCGGCCGGCGAGTTCGCGCTCGCCGTCAGCCAGGCAACCGAGATCACCGCCAATCCCTATGTGCGCTTGGTCGGCAACCTTCCCGAGCCGCTGCAGATCTGGACGCCCTATGGCGCGGCGGCGGTCGGGCGCTCGGACGGCGCCGTCGCG
>JANNTF010000367.1:0-7118 GCA_031403455.1 Alphaproteobacteria bacterium
TTCTTCCTCGTTCTGGCCACGGCGATCATATGGCAGGCCATGGGCATGCCCACCTATCGCGAGCAGAAGGGCGAGATCTACACGGCACCCGGTCTGGTTCCCGGCTTCTATGGCCTCGTCATCGCCATCCTGAGCCTGTGCCTCGCCACGCGCGCGATCCTGCGCGTGCGCAAGGGTCTGCCGCCAACCGGCGCGGTCTCGTTCACCGGCGGCAGCGCAGCGCTCGCCACCGTCGGCGCTCTCGGCGTCGCCTATTGCACGCTGCTCATCGGCCGCATTCCATTCTGGCTGGCTAGCGCAATCTTCGTCGCCGCGTTCATTGTCGTCTTCGAGTGGGCGAGTCCCGGCGATGCGCGGCAGCGCCGGATTCGGCTCGCGTCGGCCGTCATCCAGGGAGTGGCGACCGGCGCCGTCGTCACGCTGGTGTTCGAGAAGCTCTTCTACGTCCGACTGCCCTGAGGCCTATCGATGCTCGACAATCTCGGTCTGTTCGGTGTCGCCCTCTGGGGATTCATGACGCCGGTCATGCTGTTCAACGCGGTATGGGCGACATTCGTCGGCATCATCATCGGCGCACTGCCCGGCCTGACGGCGACGATGGGCGTCGCGCTCTTCACCACGCTCACCTTCACTATGGGCAAGGACCAAGCGATCATCGTCCTGATCTGCATCTATGTCGGCGCGATCTATGGCGGCAGCCGCAGCGCCATCCTGCTCAACATCCCGGGCACGCCGGCCTCCGCCTGTTCCACCCTCGACGGCTTCCCCCTCGCGCGTCAGGGACAGGCCGGCCGCGCGATGGGCATTTCCACATCGGGGTCATGGCTCGGGACCCTGTTCGGCATCCTCTGCGTCGCCATGCTCACGCCGCTGCTCGGCGATCTGGCGTTGAGCTTCGGCTCTTATGAGTTCTTCTGGATCTCCGTCTACGGCGTCGTGATCGCCGGCTCGTTGTCGGGCGGCGACGCCCTGAAAGGATATCTGGCCGGCTTCCTGGGGCTCTTCGTCGCCACGATTGGGCAAGAGCCCTATTACAATTTTCCGCGCTTCGCCTTCGGGTCGACGGACATCGCCGGCGGTATCGGCCTGTTGCCCGCCCTGGTCGGCGCCTTCGGCGTATCGGAGGTGCTGCTCGCTATGCGCGGACCGGCCGTGAAGGTGATCCTCGACAAGCTCGACTCCGTCGTGCCGCGCGTACAGGACGTGCTGCAATACTGGCGCACGATCATCCGCTCCGGGGTGATCGGCGTGTTCATCGGCATCCTGCCGGGCCTCGGCGAAGATGCCGCCGCGTGGTCGTCCTATGCCGCCGCGAAGCGCGCGAGCAAAGAGCGCGAGAAATTCGGCAAGGGCTCCATCGAAGGGCTGATGGCCGCCGAGACGGGAGAAGCCTCATCGGTCCCCGGCGCCATCATACCCGTGCTCACGCTCGCGATCCCGGGCTCGGCGCCGGCGGCGGTTCTCATGGCCGCGATGATGGTCCACGGCATGAACCCCGGACCGATGCTGATGGTCGAGCAGCCGACCTTCCTGCACGAGATGGTGGCGATGCTGCTGATCGCGGACATGATCAAGCTGGTCTTCGGATTCATTCTCGTGCGACCGCTGATCCGCATCCTGCTCGTGCCGCGCGAGCGTCTGATGCCGGTCGTCTTCGTGCTGTGCGTCGTCGGCGCCTTCGCCATCACCAGCCGCATCTTCGACATCTATGTGATGCTGGCCTTCGGATTGATCGGCTATGTCCTGCGCGAACTGCGTTTTCCGATGGCGCCGCTCATCCTCGGCCTCGTGCTCGGCGATCTGCTCGAGAAGAACCTCACGCGCGGGCTTGTCTTGTCGGCCGGCGACGTGGAGCCCTTCTTCACGCGACCCATCTGCGCCACGCTCGTCGCCGTGATCGTGGCAACCGTGCTGTGGTCCATTCCCGCGGTCAGTGGCGGCGTGACCGCGATGTTCCGACGCAGCCCACCCTGAGTCCGATCACCGCGCTCGGCGCCGCAGGAACCCTGCCGCCACGAGTCCGGAAAGAAGCAAGGCCAAGCTGCCAGGAGCAGGCACGGAACTCTGCGGCACCTGGCAATCCGCCACCGTCGGCGACACTTGCAGATTCTTGTCGACGGAGAACGTGCCGTTGAGATTGCCCTCGATCGAGCAGGTATAGGACGAGTCGTTGCCGCCCGCCTGGTCGAGCGTCAGCTCGTAATCCATCGCGATCGACACGTCGGGATCGGTCTGGAACGGCCCGAACTCGCCCGGTGACAAGGTCGTCGAACTGACCACCGCGATGTAGTCGCCGGGATCGAGGTTCAACTGGATGCGCGCGTTGCGCACGCCGCCGGGCGCACCGTCAGCGCCGAGAAAAGCGCCGAACGTGCCGCCGACCTCGCGATAGAGGAGCAGCCCCATGTCTTCGGTCGTGAACGGTCCGCCGATCGGATCCGCCTGCACCCCCGTGAGGAGCGGCACCGCGCCGTTGATCGTGAAGTACCAGAGATCGACGGTCGCATTCTGTCCGGCGACTTCGATCACGCCGGATGTCTGGTTGATGGCGAGAGCGGGTGTAGACGCGGCGAAGATGCTCGCACAGGTCAACCCGGCTGCTAGCGTGGTTCTGATTGTCATCGTTCCCTCCTGCTGAATTGCGCCGCGAGCACCGGTTCCCAGTCAGGGCCGATGCCTGCTCCCAAGATGCATGGAAATATGGCATCGCGTGATTGCTGTGGACAACGACGATCGCTCCGCGCATCGGCCTTGCTCGCGGGAAGAACACCGGCCTAATTGAGTCCACTCAACCATAGAGGAGGGACTCGATGCTGAACCTCAATCGTCGCGCACTCGTCGCTGGCGCGGGCATGTTCACGCTCGCCGGACCGGCGCTGGCGCAGGCGCGCAAGATCAAGGTCGCTGCGATCTACACCGTGCCGGTCGAGCAGCAATGGGTCAGCCGCATCCACAAGGCGCTGAATGCCGCCGTCGCGCGAGGTGAGGTTGAGTATGTCTGGTCCGAGAACGTCACCAACACCGACTATGAAAGAGTCATGCGCGAATACGCGCAGAAGGGCATGGACCTGGTGGTCGGCGAGGCGTTCGGCGTCGAGCGCGCCGCGCGCAAGGTGGCGAGCGACTTCGCCAAGACCGCTTTCCTGATCGGCTCGTCCTTCGGGCCGACAGGAAAGAATTTCGCGGTGTTCGACAATTGGATCCAGGAACCCGCCTACCTGACCGGCCTCGTCGCGGGCGGCATGACGAAGTCCAATCTGATCGGTCTGGTCGGCGGCTATCCGATTCCGGAAGTGAACCGCCTGATGCACGCCTTCATGGACGGCGTGCGCGAGACCAACAAGGACGCCAAGTTCCTCGTCACCTTCATCGGCAGCTGGTTCGACCCGCCCAAGGCGAAGGAAGCCGCTTTCGCCATGATCGATCGTGGCGCCGATGTGCTCTATGCCGAGCGCTTCGGGGTCTCGGACGCCGCCAAGGAGCGTGGCAAGCTGGCGATCGGCAATGTCATCGATACCCAGGCGCAATACCCGCAGACCGTCGTCGCCTCGGCGCTGTGGCACATGGAAGCGACGATCGACCGCGCGATCGCCAAGGTGAAGGACGGTTCCTTCACGGCCGAGGATTACGGACAATTCTCGACCATGAAGTTCGGCGGCGCGAGCCTCGCGCCTCTGGGCAATTTCGAGGACAAGATCCCCGCCGCGATCAAGGAACTGGTGAAGACCCGCGAGCAGGAGATCCGCGACGGGCTCCACCGCGTGAACGTCAACGACAGCGAACCGAAATCCTCGGTGTGAGCACGATCCCCTCCTTGGCGCGATGCGGCGGGGAGGGGATGACCGCTTTGTCATGACCTCCAGCGACATCGCGCTGCGCGTCGCGGGCGTCACCAAGGCGTTCGGACCATTGCTGGCGAATGACGCGATCAGCTTCGATGTGAAGCGCGGTGAGGTCGTGGCCCTGCTCGGCGAGAACGGCGCCGGCAAGACCACGTTGATGAACATCGTCTTCGGCCATTACGTCGCCGATGCCGGGCAGGTGGAGGCGGATGGCGCGGTCCTGCGTCCCGGCGATCCGCACGCCGCGCTCGCGGCGGGCATCGGCATGGTGCATCAGCATTTCACGCTCGCGGACAATCTCACCGTGCTCGAGAATCTGATGCTCGGCACCGAGCCGCTGTGGCGTCCGTGGTCGAACCATCGGCGCGCGCGGGAGAAATTACGCCTGCTCAGCCAACATGCCGGCCTCGACATCGATCCGCAGGCGCGCATCGGGCGTCTCACGGTCGGGGAACGGCAGCGCGTCGAGATCCTCAAGGCGCTCTATCGCGATGCGCGCGTGCTCATCCTCGACGAGCCGACCGCCGTCCTGACGCCACAGGAAGCGGAGACCCTGTTCGCGACTCTGCGCAAGCTGGTGGCGCTCGGCCTGTCGATCATCTTCATCAGCCACAAGCTGGGCGAGGTCCTGGCGATCGCCGATCGGATCGTCGTCTTGCGGCAAGGCCGTGTCGTACTCGAGCGCGAGACGGTCGGCGCGACGCGCGAGGATCTCGCCGCGGCGATGATCGGACGACAGCTCGCGCCGCCGCAGCTCGGCGTCGGAACCGCCGGCAGCGCTGCGTTGCGGCTGGTGGACCTCGACGCCGACAGCGCCGATGGTCGGCTGCGCCTGCACGGCATCGACCTCACGATCGGTCATGGCGAGATCGTCGGCATCGCCGGCGTCGCCGGCAACGGCCAGACGCTGCTCGCCGACATCGTCTGCGGGATCGCCGCGCCGCGGCGGGGCCGGATCGAACTCGACGGCAAGACCGTCGAGCGCCTGACGCCGCGCGGCGCCGTGGCAGCCGGGATCGGCCGCATCCCCGAAGACCGCCACGCGAGCGGCGTCGTCGGCGACATGGAGCTGTCGGAGAACGCGATCATCGAGCGCATCGCCGACCGGCGTTTCTCCATCTGGGGCTGGCGCAACCGCCACGCCGCGCGGGCCCATTCCGCACGGTTGATCGCCGAATTCGATATCCGCGGCGCCGGTCCGCGCACGCAGGCGCGGCTGTTGTCGGGTGGCAACATGCAGAAGCTGATCCTCGGCCGCGTGCTCGCCGAGCAACCCAGCGTGATCATCGCGAATCAGCCGACACGCGGCCTCGATATCGGGGCGGTCGTCTATGTCCAGGAGCGGCTGGCGGCCGCGCGGCGCGCCGGGGCCGGGATCCTGTTGATCTCCGAGGATCTCGACGAGCTGCTCACCCTCTCCGATCGGGTCGGCGTGATGTATCGTGGCCGACTCTCGCCGTGCCACGCACACGACGCACGCGATCGTCGCATGCTCGGTGCGATGATGGCCGGCGCCGGGTTCGACGGGACGCCGCATGCGTCTTGAGCCCCGCGCCGATGCGCCGATCTGGCTTTCGGCATCTGTCTCCGTCGGGGCCTTGTTCGTGACGCTGCTGTTCTCGGCCGGCCTGATCGCGCTCGCCGGGGCACCGATCATCAAGGCGTTCGCGCTGATGTTCGGTGGCGCGCTTGGATCCGGCTTCGCCATCAACGAGACGCTGACGCGCGCGACGCCGCTGATCTTCACCGGCCTCGCGGCCGCCATCGCCTTTCGCGCGCGGCTGTGGAACATCGGCGCCGAGGGGCAACTCTACATGGGCGCGGTCGCCGCGACGTTGCTCGGGACCGGGGCGCTCGCCTGGCCACCGATGCTCCTCGTTCCGCTGCTGCTGATTGCCGGGGCGCTCTCGGGCGCCGCGATGCTCGCCGGCCCCGCCTTGCTCAAAACCAAGCTCGGTGTCGACGAGGTCGTCACGACCTTGCTGCTCAACTTCATCGTCGTCCTGTTCGTCGGCTTGCTGCTCGAGGGTCCGCTCAAGGATCCGATGGGATTGGGCTGGCCGCAGGCGGAACCGATCGTGTCCGAGGGCGAGTTGATCAAGCTCGCGGCAGGCAAGCGGTTGCACGCGGGATTTCTCGTCGCGCTCGTGCTCGCCGTCGTCGTGTGGGCGATCGACGCCCGTTCGACGCTCGGCTTGCGCATGCGTGCGGTCGGGCACAATGCAACGGCCGCGCGCTTCGCGGGCATCCGGGTCGACCGGACTCTGCTCTGGACCGCGCTCCTGTCGGGCGGCGTTGCCGGGATGGCGGGCGTCAGCGAAGTCGCCGGGCTCAAGGGCAATCTGACGCTCGATCTCTCGCCGGGTTTCGGCTACGGCGGCATCGTGGTGGCGATGCTCGCGCGGCTGCATCCGCTCGGCGTGATCGCCACCGCGATCTTCGTCGCCGGCGTGTTCGTCGGCGCGGACGCGATGAGCCGCGGCGTGGGCGTGCCGAGCTACATCGCCGACGTGATCGTCGCGACGGCGCTGCTGACGATGCTGGCGGCCCTGCTGCTGCTGCGCTACCGCGTGCGCTGGCGATGAGCGCGCTGCTCGACTCGCTGGAGATCCTGATCCAGACCAGTTTCTGGATCGCGGCGGTACGCATTGCGACCCCGCTGATCTTCGGCACGCTGGGTGAACTCGTCTGCGAACGCGCGGGCGTTCTCAATCTCGGCATCGAAGGCATCATGGTGCTCGGCGCATTGGTCGGCTGGCTCGCCGTGCATCAAGGCTGCGATCTCTGGACCGGCGTGCTGCTCGCGGGACTCGCCGGCGCGGCCTTCGGTTTGCTGCATGGCGTGCTGACCGTGCCCTTGGCGTTGAGCCAGCACGTCGCGGGCATCGGGATCACGCTGCTGGCGACCAGCCTGTCCTATTTCGGCTATCGCCTCGCCTTCCCGCAGATCACGACTCCGCCCCGCATCCTGCCCTTCACGCCCGTCGCCGTGCCGGTGCTGAGCGAGATCCCGATCCTCGGTCCGGCCTTCTTCGTGCAGACGCCCCTCACCTATCTCGCTTTCGGCGCGGTGATCGTGGTGGCGTGGATGCTCTACCGCACGCCGATCGGCCTGGCCGTGCGCATGGTGGGAGAGAACCCGGAAGCCGCGGAGGCGCAGGGCATCGACGTGGTGCGCGTGCGGCTCGGCGCGGTCGCTATCGGATCGGCGCTGATGGCGATCGGCGGCGCCTTTCTGACCATGTCGGCCTTCGATGCCTTCTACTTCAACATGGT
>JANNTF010000368.1:0-1944 GCA_031403455.1 Alphaproteobacteria bacterium
AGCGTCGCCCCGTTGACGAGCGGGACCTCGGCCATGGCGATTCTCATCGCCTATGCGTGCTGGCGCACGATGGGATTCGCGGTCGTCCTGCTGCTCGCCGGTATGAAGGGCATACCGGAGGAACTCTACGAGGCCGCCTCGATCGACGGCGCGACGGGCTGGCAGCGGTTCCGGGCGATCACCTTGCCGCTGCTCAAGACGCCGATGCTCATCGTGTGCGTCATCCTCACGCTCAGCAATCTCAACAATGTCGAGACGCCGCTCGTGATCACGGGTGGCGGGCCGGCCGGTGCGACCAACATCGTGCCGCTCGACATCTTCATGCGCGCCTTCGCGCGCTTCGATTTCAGTACCGCCATCGCCCTCGCGATCGGCACCTTCCTCGCCAACATGGTGCTGGTGATCAGCTATGTCAGATTGGTGAAGTGGCGTGTCTAGCCCGTGGAGCGTCGGCCGCGTCGTGCTCGCCGCCCTGATCACGGCGGCGCTGCTGTTCATCAATCTCTTTCCGGTGGCCTGGGGACTGGTCACCTCGCTCAAGGCCACGCCGGAGATCATGGCCTGGCCGCCGGCATTCATCGACTTCTCGCCGACGCTCGATCACTACCGCTCGGTCCTCGCGAGCGCGTTCACCCGCGCGATCGCCAACAGCCTCTTCTATTCCTGCGGCGTCATCGTGGCGGGATTGCTGCTCGGCTCGCTCGCCGCCTTCGGCTTCGACCGCTTTGCATTCCGTCTACGCACGCCGCTCTTCATGCTGATCGTCGCGAGCATTCCGCTCGCCATCGGCGCGACGGCGCTGCTCGTCCCGAACTATCTCTATTTCACCTATACCGGCGTGACGAATCGCTGGTTCACCCTGGTCCTGCTCTACACCGCTTATCAGCTCCCGCTCGCGATCTGGATCCTCAAGGGCGCGATGGAGGGCGTGCCGCGCGAACTCGACGAGGCCGCCTATGTCGACGGCGCGTCGAGCTTCACGGTCTGGCGGCGGATCGTGATGCCGCTCTGCCTGCCCGCGATCGGTGCCGCCGGGCTGTTCCTCTTCCTTGGCGCCTGGAACGAGTTCGTCGCGGGTTCCGTCATGGTGGACTCGCCCGAGCTGCGGCCGGTCCAGGTCGCCGTCTATCAGAATATCGGCTATTTCGGACGTGACTGGGGACCGCTGATGGCGTCGGCGATGCTCGCGGTGGTTCCGATCCTGGCCATCTATCTGCTGCTCGGACGGCTGCTGATCGCCGGGCTGACGCGCGGCGCGGTCAAGTGAGCGCGGTTTGGGACTTCATCATCGTCGGCGGCGGCTCGGCGGGGGCGGTGCTCGCGAACCGCTTGTCGGCGCGCAGCGCGAATCGCGTGCTGCTGCTCGAAGCCGGACAGGATCTGCCGCCCGGCGAAGAACCGCCGGAGATCAGGGACGCCTATACCTATCGCGCGGCCTTCAACCCGACCTATCAATGGCGCGGTCTACAGGTGCAATTCCAACCGCTGCCGCATAACGACCCTGCCGCGTCGCCGCTCAAGCCCTACGAGCAGGCGCGCGTGATCGGCGGCGGCTCGAGCATCAACGGACAGCAGGCCAATCGCGGCACGCCCGACGATTACGAGGAATGGGCCGCGCGCGGCGCCGAGGGCTGGGATTGGCAAGGCGTGCTCCCGTATTTCCGCAAGGCCGAGACCGATCTCGATTTCGACGGGGAACTGCACGGCAAGAATGGGCCGATCACGATCAGCCGCGTGCCGGTCGACACGTGGCCGGGCTTCACGCGCGCCACCGCCGATGCCTGCAGCCGTGCCGGCTACGTCAACATCGAGGATCAGAATGCTCGCTTCGAGGACGGCTGGTTTCCGATGGCGCTATCCAACGATCGTACCCATCGCGTCACGACGGCGATGGGCTATCTCGATCGCGCCACGCGTGCGCGGTCGAATCTGAAGATCCGCACG
>JANNTF010000369.1:0-3348 GCA_031403455.1 Alphaproteobacteria bacterium
GGGCTCTCGGCCTGGTTCCTGCTCGTCGCCAATCTCGGCGGCGGCGCGACCGCGGTCTACGGCCTCGGCTACGCGCGCCACGTCGCCGAGCCCGGCCGCGTGCTGCCGCTGGTGCCGGTCTTCCTCGCCGCGGTCGACCTCGTGCTGATCGCCGACGACGCCTTCGTCTTCCTGCTGGCGTGGGAGACGATGTCGGTCGCGGCGTGGCTGCTGGTGCTGGCCAACCACCGCGAGCCCGGCAACGCCGAGGCCGCGCGGCTGTTCCTGATCATGGCGATGCTCGGCACCGCGGCGCTGCTGCTCGCCTTCGGCGCGCTCGCCGGCGCCGAGGGCGGCTACGGCTTCGCCGACATCCGCGCCAGGCCGCCGGGCGGCTGGACGCTGGCGATCGCGCTCACCCTCGTGATCCTCGGCACCGGCTCGAAGGCGGGGCTCGTACCGCTGCACGCGTGGCTGCCGCTCGCGCACCCGGCCGCGCCGAGCCACGTCTCGGCGCTGCTCAGCGGCGTGATGACCAAGGTCGCGCTCTACGGTCTGGTGCGCGTGATGTTCGACCTCGCGGGCCCGCTGCCCTGGGGCTGGGGCGCGGCGCTGATGGCGCTCGGCGCGCTGAGCGCCGTGGTCGGCATCCTCCACGCGCTGATGGAGCGCGACCTCAAGACGCTGCTCGCCTACTCGACGATCGAGAATATCGGCCTGATCACCGTCGCGCTGGGTCTCGCGCTCGTGTTCCGCGCCAACGCGATGCCCGGGCTGACGGCGCTCGCCCTGGCGGCCTGCCTGTTGCACGTCTTCAACCACGCCGTGATGAAGAGCCTGCTGTTCTTCGTCGCCGGCGCCGTGCATGTCGCGACGGGAACCCGCGATCTCGAGCAGCTCGGCGGCCTGATCCAGCGCCTGCCGCGCACCGCGACTCTCGCGCTGATCGGCGCGGCGTCGATCGCGGCCCTGCCGCCGCTCAACGGCTTCGTTTCGGAATGGCTGATCTTCCAGGCGATTCTCAGCGCGCCCGCGCTGCCGCAATGGGCGCTGAAGTTCGAGATCCCCGTCGTCGGCGCCGCGCTCGCGCTGACGGCCGCCTTCGCCGCGGCTTGCTTCGTGCGCGCATTCGGCACCGCCTTCCTCGGTCGGCCGCGCTCACCGGCCGCGCGCGACGCCCACGAGGTCGGCGCGGCGATGGGACTCGCGATGGCCTTGTTGGCCGCCCTCTGCGTCGGCAGCGGCGCGGTGCCGGGCGCGATCCTGGGATTGATGGGCAGCGCCCTCGAGCAGCTCGCCGGAACCACGCTGCCGCGCGAGAGCCTGCAGGTGATGTGGATCTCGCCGTTCGGGCTCGAACGCGCGGCCTATGGCGGGCTGATGGTCCTGCTGTTCGTCACGATCCTTGCCTGGATCATCATCGAAATCGTGCATCGCAATGCCAATCCGCGGCGCCGGCGCGGGCCGGCGTGGGATTGCGGCTTTCCCGACCCGACGCCGCTCACGCAATACACGGCCTCCAGCTTCTCGCAGCCGCTGCGTCGCGTCTTCGGCACGCTCGTGCTGCATGCGCGCGAGCGTGTCGACATGCCCGAGCCCGGCGAGGTCCGGGCCGCGCAGTTCACGATCAGCCTGCGCGATCCCGCCTGGGCCGGCCTCTACGCCCCGGCGCAGCGGGCGCTGGTGTGGCTCGTCGATCGCTGCAGCCGCTTTCACCACCTGACGATTCGGCGTTACCTCACGGTCGTCTTCGCCGTCCTGATCGTGATGCTCTGCGTCGTGGTGATACGGCAATGAGCCGCATCGCCGCGACCGTCCTCCTCCAGTTCACGCAATTGCTGCTCGTGCTGGCGATCGCACCGGCCGTCACCGGGCTGGTGCGCAAGGTCAAGGCGCGGCTGCTCGCGCGGCGCGGGCCGCCCCTGCTGCAGCCGTATCGCGATCTCGCCAAGCTGATGCGTAAGGAGACGCTGACGGCGGAAAACGCGTCGTGGCTCTTTCGCGGCGCCCCGGCGGTGAGTCTCGCGCTGATCTGGCTGGTCGCCGGGCTGATCCCCAGCTTCACCATCGATCTGCCCTTGGCGCTTGCCGCGGATCTGCTGGTGATCATCGGCCTGCTGGCCACGATGCGATTCGTGCAGGCGCTGGCCGCGATGGACATCGGCACGAGCTTCGGCGGGATCGGCGCGTCGCGCGAGATGATGTTCGCCTCGCTCGCGGAGCCGGCCACGCTGATGGTCGTCTACACGATGTCGGTCTTCGTGCATTCCTCGTCGCTGCCGGCGATGGCGTCGTTCATGCTGGAGAACGACGTCGGCCTTCGCGTCTCCTTCGCCCTGGCCTTGCTGGCGCTGGTGATGGTGGCGATCGCCGAGAACGCGCGCATTCCGATCGACAACCCGGCGACCCATCTGGAACTCACGATGGTGCACGAGGCGATGCTGCTCGAGTATTCGGGCCCGCAGCTCGCGCTCATGGAAGCGGCGGCGATGCTCAAGCTGGTCGCGTATCTGTCGCTGATCGCCGCGATCTTCGCGCCCTGGGGCCTCGCGCCGCCGGATGCGGGCGCGGGTGCGATCGCAATCGGTCTCGTGAGCTATGTCGGCAAGCTCGGCCTCGGCGCCGTGGCGCTCGGCGTGTTCGAGGTCTCGATCGCCAAGATGCGCGTGTTTCGCGTCGCCGAGTTCCTGGGCGGCGCGCTGCTGCTCGGCCTGCTCGGCACGATCTTCCTCTATGTCTCGCAGAATCTCTGATGCTGCGCGGGCTCGCCTTCGACATCGCCCACACGCTCAGCACCTCGGTGCTGCTGCTGTCCTTCGCGCTGCTCTATCAGCGTCGCCTGCCGGCGATCTTCAACGCCTTCGCCGTGCAGATCCTGCTGGTGGCGGCCGCCGCGGCCTGGCAGGCGCAGATCCAATCGGCGCCGCATCTCTACTGGACCGCGGGCATCACGCTGGCCAAGGCGCTGATCGTGCCGACGGCGCTGCATCACATCGTGCAGCGCCTCGGCATCCATCGCACCGTGGATACCGTGCTCTCGGTGAATCTGACGCTGCTGGCCGGCGTGGCGCTGGTCGCGCTCGCGATCCTGCTCGTGCTGCCCGCCAACGTCACCGGCGCGATGACGCGCGAGAATCTCGCGCTGGCGCTGTCGATCGTCCTGATCGGCCTGCTGATGATGATCACGCGCCGCAACGCCATCACCCAGGTCATCGGCTTCCTGTCGATCGAGAACGGACTCGTCCTCGCCGCGGTCGGCGTCAAGGGCATGCCGCTGGTCGCCGAGATCTCGGTCGCCTTCTCGGTGCTGGTGGCATTCATCGTGTTCGGGATGTTCTTCTTCCACATCCGCGAACGCTTCGACACGCT
>JANNTF010000370.1:0-6458 GCA_031403455.1 Alphaproteobacteria bacterium
CCGCGCACCGCCGGCACGGCGCGGCCCGATCCGACGAAGCTGACGGTCAAGCCGCGCACGGAGAGGACCGGGTCAGGCATGCAAAGTTTCCGCAGGCGGCGACGCCCCCACCCCAACCCACCCCCACGAGGGGGGAGGGAGTTCTACGGCGAATGCTGCAACGAGCCACCCTCCCCCCTTGTGGGGGAGGGACGGGGTGGGGGGCGTCGCCGCTACGCCGCCGATCAACGGAACCCGATCGTGCGGGCGATCAAGATGTTGTCGATGTCGAGGGTGACGCCGCCGATGTTCTTCGCCGCGACGATCAGTCCGATGTCGAAGGTGTTGGTCGCCACGCCGAACGACACCTCGTAGAGCACCTTGTTGAGATTGTCGTAGCCCGCCCGGACCGCTTCGGCCGGGCTGATCGTGGTGTTCACGCGCTCGATCGCCGCGACGTACTCGGGATGCGGGTGCGGATTGCCGAGCACGGGATTGTTGGCGACGCGGTAGATGCTGTTGGCGGTGATGCGGGTCGGGAATTTCTGCACGTTGCCGATGCCGCCGAACGTCGCCGCGAACTTGCCCGTGAGCAGCGCGTCGACATACTCCGCGCCCTGCTTGAGCTCGAGATTGATGTTGATGCCGACGCGCTTGAGCGTGTTCTGCACGATCTGGGCGATGCCCAGGTCGCTCTCGCGGCTGCTGTCGACCAGCAGCGCCCATTCGCTCATCTGCGCCTCGGTGAGGCCCGACTCCTTCAGCAGCGCGCGGCCCTTCTCGATGTCGAACGGGTACATCGCTTCGAGCTTCGGGTCATGGGCGGGATTCGCCTTGACCCAGGGCTGCGCCGTCACCTCGCCGAGGCCGCCATAGCCCACGCGCAGGATCGACGGTCGGTCCATCAGATGCTGGAAGGCCTGGCGGAACTTCGCATTGCGGAACGGCCCGCGCGTGGTGTTGATGCGGAAGATCTGCACCAGCGGCCCTGGCCCCTGGATGAGCTGGTAGCCGGCGTTGCGCAGCCGCACGCCGGCGCGGCCGCCGGCGCCGAAGATCATGTCGACGACGCCGGATTCGAGCGCCGCCGCCGCCGCGTTCTCGTCGCTGAACACGGTGCAGATGACCTCGCTGCAGACCGGCTGCCCCTGGCGCCAGTAATTCGGGTTGGCGACCATGCGCAGGCGCTGGCCGAGCACGCGTTCGGCGAGCGTGTAGGCGCCGGTGCCGCCGGGCTTGGTTTCGACGGTGTCGATCACCTGGGGATCGATGATGGTGATGAACTGGACCAGATCGGTGATCTGCTTCTCGGGCACCGGGGTCTTGAAGTTGATCCGCACCGTCTTGGCGTCGACCACGTTCCAGTCGGCGACGACGCCCATCGAGGCGTAGACGTTCTTGCCCTTCGCTGGATCGGCGCATTTCTTCAGGTTGGCGGCGACCGCCTCGGCATTGAGCGCGGCGCCGCTGTGGAACTTCACGTCGGTGCGCAGCGTCAGCGTGATCGACTTGTTGTCCGGCGCGATCGCCCACGCCGAGGCGAGGCTCGGCTCGGGCTTGCCCTCTGGCGAATACTCGATCAGCGCGTCGTACATGTTCTTCATGACAGGCATGTTGACGGCGGAGAACTGGTGCGGATCGAAGTTGACGATGTCCTGGAGGATCGCGATGCGCAGCGGCCCGCCCTTGAGCGCCTGCGCGGCGCTATCGAAAGGCGTGGCCAGCGTGGCGGCCATGGACGTCGCAGCCACGCCCAGCAATCCGGATCGACGCGTAAAACCGATCGACATGTGTTTCTAGCCTCCCTGCTCGATGCCCCTCGGCCTGATCCCTGCGAACGGCCGCTGGCGCGATGCTTCGTGATCGTGCCGCCGCTGTCAAACGTCGTTCCAGCGACCGGAACGCCGTTCAGCCGCGCCAGGACGCGATCGCGTCGAGCGGATAGATCGGCCGGGGCAGCCGCCGCCAGGGCAGATCCATCACATCCGATTGCCCCGGACCCTTGGTGTCGACGCGAATCACCTGCGACGTGATCGACGCGAAATACTGGAAATTCGAGGCGGTCTTCAGCACCGCCATTTTGTAATCCCTGGGCTCGACGCCGAGCGCGCGATAGACCTCGGGCAGATTGCCAGCGACGCCGCGCAGCTCGCTGATCAGCAGGGTCACCGGACCGACCTCGAACACGACGGTCTTCCCCATGTCGATCTCGTCCTGGTGGTGATCGGCGAGCTTCTCCATGCCGCCGCCGATCGCGCGCACCGTGCCCGTGACCTGCAACGGCTTGAAGAACGCCGTCGCCGCGTGGCCGCCCAGCGGCAGCGTGACGGTCGCGCCCTTGCCGGCGGCGATCAGTCGCGCAACCGTGTCGGGTGCGATCATCGGGATGATCGCCGTGCTCTTGATGCCCAGGCGCAGGATCGCCTCCAGGATCAGATTGCTGTCCCCCGCGGCGCCGCCGAACACCGTGTCGCCGGTGTCGCTGAGCACGACGACGCCTTGCTTGGCCGCATCGGCCATGCGCACCGCGTCGTCGATCGCGACGGCTTCCTTGTGCTGGAACGCGGCGCGCATCGACCAGGCGAGGTCGGCGAGCTCGTCGGCGAGTTTCTCGGCGAGGGCGCGATCGCCGTCGGTCACGACGACATCCGCCCAGCCGCCCTCGGCAACATCGAGCCAGGGCTGCATTGGATAGTTGGAGGCCTGGAGGACGCGCGGATCGGACTCCATCGCCCGCGCGCGACCGAACCAGATCTTCATCGGCCCCTTGGCGGTCAGGAACTGCTCCTGATGCGAGATCAGACGCAGCTTGCGCCAGGCCATCACGGGCTTGACCTCGCCTGCGACGATACGAATCAGGAGCGCGCCGGCGATCTTGCCGGTGTCGAACGGGTCATGCGGTTGCGTGCGGTGGCCAACGATCGCCGTGCTCAGCTCGACCATCTGCTGCGTGATGTTGGCGTGATGATCGAGGGACAGCACGATCGGGATGTCCGGCCCGAGGATCGCGCGACAAAGCGCCAGCTGCGCGCCTTCGACATCGTCCATCCCCTCCGCGGCGGCGGCGCCATGCAGCTGCAGCGCGAGGCCATCGATCTTGCCGGCGTTTTGCAGCCCCGTGCGGATCTTGTCCTCGAAGAAGCGCCGAGCCGCGGTACTGATCCGGCCGCCGGCGCTCGCCCAGGCACGGATGATCGGAACGGACTCGATATCCGCGCGGCCGGATTCCTCCATTGCCGCGAGATGCCCGCCAACCTGGCCGAGACCGCGCAGCCGCGCGAACATCTCGGCGCCCTCGTAGATCCCGAACGACTCGAAATCGCGCAACGTGGTCGGGATTGGGTTGAAGTCGTTGGTCTCCTGACCGACGTGAATGACCGCAAGTCTCATCGCCGCATGCCCCTGCGCCGCTCAGGCCAGCGTGGCGGTGAATCCCGCCTTGGCCAATATCTCCTTGAGACGAGCGAAATCCTCGGCACCGGTGACCGACACCAGTTTCGAACTCGGATCGGCGCTCACTTCCGTGCCGGGGATGGTCGCTTGGACGGCCTTGCGGATCGCCGCGGCGCAATGGCCGCAGGCCATGTCCTGGACGTGCATCCTGACCGCGGTCGGCACGGATCCCGCGGGGAGGTGATCGGAAGGGCTCATGGTCGACGGTCTCCTCTGCGGCAAGCTGGACTGCGATCTGCAGCCTATCGGCGCGGCAGGGTCAAGCGTTGCGTAGACGCCGCCCCTGGCGCGCCGGCATCGCGCGGCTTGACCTTCCCACCATGGGAAGGCTCAGCGCTATCCTGCAACAAGCGCTTCGGAGACAGGCTTGGCATCACATCGCGGAACGGATGACGAGGCCGTCGCGGCGACGATCGCGCTGCGCATCACCGGCATGATCTGCGCGTCCTGCGTCGGCCGCGTGGAGCGCGCGCTCGGCGTGGTGCCGGGAGTCGTCTCCGCCTCCGTGAATCTGGCGACCGAACGGGCATCGATCCGCGGCGCCGGCGCCGGGCTCACGCACGCGCTCACGCAAGCTGTCGCGGCGGCGGGCTACGCGGCCGAGCTTGTTGACGACGGCGCCGAGGCGCGCGACCGCGAGCGCGCGGAGCGAGACGCGGCGCTCGCGCGGCTATGGCGCTCGGCGCTCCTCGCTGCCGCCCTGGCGATTCCGCTCCTGAGCATCGAGATGGGCGGGCATCTCTTTCCGGCGTTCCACCACTTTCTCGCCGCGCGCATCGGCGCCGAGTTCATCGCGATGCTGTCGTTCCTGCTGGCGAGCATCGTGCAGTTCGGGCCGGGCTGGCCGTTCTACGCGAAGGGCTGGCCGGCGCTCCTCCGCGCCTCGCCGGACATGAACACGCTGGTCATGCTCGGCACGAGCGCGGCCTATGGCTACTCGGTGGTGGCGAGCTTCGCGTCGGCGTGGCTGCCGGCCGGGCTCGATCACAGCTATTTCGAGGCCGGCGCCGTCATCGTCACGCTGATCCTTCTCGGCCGCTGGATCGAGGCCAAGGCCAAGAGCCGGACCAGCGATGCGATCAAGCGCCTCCTGACGCTGCAAGCGAAGACCGCCCGCGTGGTGCGCGCGGGCGTCGAGCAGGAGATCGCGATCGCGCAGCTGATCCTTGACGATGTGATCGCCGTGCGGCCGGGCGAGCGGCTTGCCGTCGATGGCGAGGTGATCGACGGCGCATCCTATGTCGACGAGGCGATGGTCACCGGTGAACCGGTTCCCGCGCACAAGACCGTCGGATCGCCGGTGATCGGCGGCACGATCAATGGGACCGGCGCGTTTCGCTTTCGCGCGACCAGGCTCGGCGCCGACACGCTGCTCGCGCAGATCGTGCGGAGCGTGGAGACGGCGCAAGCGTCGAAACTGCCGATCCAGGCGCTCGTCGATCGGGTCACATTCTGGTTCGTGCCGCTGGTCATCCTGCTCGCGATCGCGACTTTCCTCGCCTGGATGATCTTCGCGCCGTCGCCGGCCTTCGCGTTGGCGCTGGTCAACGCGGTATCGGTGCTGATCATCGCCTGTCCCTGTGCGATGGGACTGGCGACGCCGACCTCGATCATGGTCGGGACGGGGAGGGCCGCGGAGCTCGGCATTCTCTTCCGCAAGGGCGAGGCGCTGCAGACGCTCGAGGACGTGACGGTGGTCGCGTTCGACAAGACGGGTACTCTCACCAAAGGCCATCCCGAGCTGACGGACATCGCGGTTCTGCCGGGGCACGCCCAGGACGATGTCCTGCGCCTGATGGCGTCGGTCGAGAGCCGATCCGAGCACCCGATCGCGCAAGCCATCGTCGATGGCGCCGCGCAACGCGGGCTGATCCTGTCGCCGCCCGTCGATTTCGAGACGGCGCCGGGCTTGGGCGTCACAGGCGTCGTCGATGATCGGCGTCTCGCGGTGGGCGCGGCGCGCCTGATGGAGCGCATCGGTGTGAGCGTCGCGCCGTTTGCGGCGCAGGCCGAAAATCTCGCGAATGACGGTAAGACGCCGCTTTATGCCGCCGTCGATGGCCGGCTCGCCGCGATCGTCGCCGTCGCCGATCCGATCAAGGAGTCGTCGCCGGCCGCGATCGCCGCGCTGCGCGAGGCCGGCATGCGTGTCGTGATGATCACCGGCGATGATCGCCGCACCGCCGTCGCGATCGCCCGGCAGCTCGGCATCGACGAGGTCGAGGCGGAGGTGCTGCCGATCGACAAGGCCGCCGCGATCGCGCGGCTTCAGGCCGACGGCCCGGCCAAAGTCGCTTTCGTCGGCGATGGCATCAACGACGCGCCGGCCTTGGCGCGCGCCGATATCGGCATCGCGATCGGCACCGGTACCGACATCGCGATCGAGAGCGCCGACATCGTGCTGATGTCCGGTGATCTGCGCAGATTGCCGACCGCCATCGCGCTGTCGCGCGCGACCATCGCGAATGTCCGGCAGAATCTCGCCTGGGCGTTCGGCTACAATCTGCTGCTGATTCCGGTCGCGGCCGGTGTGCTCTATCCGGCATTCGGGATCCTCATGTCGCCGCTTTTCTCCGGCTTCGCGATGGCGCTCTCGAGCGTCAGCGTCGTGACCAATGCGCTGCGGCTCCGGCGTTTCGCGCCGGCACGCGCGTTGCCGAGCGGGAGTGTGCGATGAACATCGGGAATGTGGCGCTGGCTTCGGGCATCTCGGCGAAGATGATCCGCTATTACGAATCGATCGGGCTGATCCGACCGCCGGCGCGTAGTGCTGCGGGCTATCGCGTCTACCGCGAGGATGAGCTCCGCGCGCTGCGCTTCATCCGGCGCGCGCGCAGCCTCGGATTCTCGATCGCGGAGACGAATGATCTGCTCGGCCTATGGCGCGATTCGTCGCGCGCGAGCGCCAAGGTCAAGGCTGTCGCGCTCAAGCACGTGCGCGATCTCGAGGCGAAGGCGGCGGAGCTGCAGGCGATGGCGAAGACGCTGCGTCACCTCGCCAAGCACTGCCATGGCGACGACAAGCC
>JANNTF010000371.1:0-2445 GCA_031403455.1 Alphaproteobacteria bacterium
CCTCGCCAGCGGCGGCGGCGAGATTCGTTTCGAGAAGGCGGATCTCACGGACATCGCGGCGCTGCGCGCGGCGATCGTCAAACTGCGCACCGCGCTCGGGCCGATCACCGTGCTCGTCAACAACGCGGCCCATGACGAGCGGCACAAGACCGAGGACGTGACGCCGGAATACTGGGATCAGCGCATCGCCGTGAATCTCAAGCATCAGTTCTTCGCCGCGCAGGCGGTGTTGCCGGACATGAAGGCGGCGGGCAGTGGCGCGATCGTCAATTTCGGCTCGGTCTCGTGGATGATCGGCCAGGGGGGCATGGCGGCCTACACGGCGGCGAAATCGGCGGTGCTCGGCCTCACCCGTTCGCTCGCGCGCGACTATGGCGGGTTCAACATCCGCGTGAATGCGATCGCACCAGGCTGGATCATGACGCAGCGCCAGATCGATCTGTGGCTGACGCCCGAAGCCGAGAAGGAGCTGATGCTGCGGCAATGCCTCAAGCGCAAGCTCGTGCCCGACGAGATCGCGAAATTCACGCTGTTCCTCGCCTCCGACGAGGCCTCCGCCTGTACCAATCAGCACTACGTCGTCGATGGTGGTTGGGTTTGATGCGGCACGACCATGAGTATTGTCTTCGTGCTGGGCAACGCCACGCTTGATGTGACGCAGCGCGTGCCGCGTCTGCCCCGACCGGGCGAGACGCTGATCGGCAGCGCGCCGACACGCAGCGCCGGCGGCAAAGGTCTCAACCAGGCGATCATCGCCGCGCGCGCCGGCGCATCGACGGTCTTCGCAGCCGCGACCGGCGACGATGCAGAGGGCGCGATGCTGCGCGCCGCGCTTGGCGCCGAGCCCATCGCATGCGTGAGCTGGATAACGAGCGCGGTGCCGACGGATCTCTCCACGATCTGGGTCGATGCGCACGGGCAGAACGTCATCGTCAGCAGCAACGCCGCCGCGCTGTCGATTACGGCGCAGCACGCGGCCGGGTTCCTCGGTGACATGACCGCCAGCGACTGGTTGCTGCTGCAGGGCAATCTGTCGCAGGCGACGACGCACGCTGCCGCCGCGCAAGCCCGACAGCGCGGCGCGCGCGTCGCCCTCAATCCCGCTCCAATCAATTTCGACTATGCACAGATCCTGCCGCTCGCCGATCTGGTCGTGGTGAACGAGATCGAGGCGATCACGCTGGCATCGCAAAGCGATGCTCGACAGGCCGCTGCCACGCTCGCTACGTCGGCATGCGGCGTCGTGCTGACCCTCGGGGCGGATGGCGCCTGGCTCTACGACGCCAACGCCTCCCGGCATGTCGTTGCCCCGCGGGTCGAGCCGGTCGACACCGCCGGCGCCGGCGACGTTCTGACCGCCACGCTCGTCGCGTTGCTCGCACAAGGCAGGACGCCATGGAGCGCGCTGCACGTCGCGACCGCAGCCGCGAGCCTGTCGGTGACCCGCCATGGCACCTTGCCCTCCTTCCCCACGGCAGGTGAGTTTGCGGCGCTGCAGGCGTAAATCTGCCGCCCTGGTGCCTAGGAATGGCGTAAACTGGGACTATCGAAATCGGGCTTTGCCCGCTAACAATCCGGATCACGCACGCACGGGGATTTGCAATGTCTCTCAAGCCGAACTCGCTCGAAGAACTCTGGATGCCGTTCACGGCCAACAAGCATTTCAAGCAAGAGCCGCGTCTCTTCGTCGAAGCCAAGGGCGTCTATCTCAAGAACCATCGCGGCGAGACTCTGATCGATGGCTGCTCGGGCCTCTATTGCATCCCCGCCGGACATGGTCGCCGCGAGATCGCGGACGCGGTCCACAAACAGCTGCTCGAGCTCGATTACGTGCCGCCGTTCCAGTTCGGCCATCCCCTGCAATTCGAGGTCGCGCGCCGCATCGCCGCGCTGGCGCCGGGCGATCTCGACTACGTGTTCTTCGCCAATTCGGGCTCAGAAGCCATCGACAGCGCGATGAAAATGGCCCTGCAATTCCACCGCGCGAATGGCCAGCCGCAGCGCACGCGCTTCGTTTGTCGCGAGAAGGCCTATCATGGCGTCAATTTCGGCGGCACGTCGCTGTCGGGCATGGTGCGCAATCGCGAGAGCTTCGGGCCCCTGCTCGCCGGCATCAGCCACATGCGCCATACCCGGCCGCCCGAGCATAAATTCGTGATGGGTCAGGCCGACACGGGCGCGGATCTCGCCGATGATCTGCAGCGTCACGTCGATCTCTACGGCGCCGACACGATCGCCGCGGTGTTCATCGAGCCGATCGCCGGCTCGATCGGAATCCTCCCGCCGCCCAAGGGCTATCTGCAGAAGATCCGCGAGACCTGCGACAAGCACGGCATCCTGATGGTCTATGACGAGGTCATCACAGGCTTCGGTCGTCTCGGCGAGAATTTCGCGTGCCAGGCCTTCGGGGTGAACCCGGACATGTTGACGCTGGCAAAGGCGATC
>JANNTF010000372.1:0-1408 GCA_031403455.1 Alphaproteobacteria bacterium
GCTCCAGCGGCAACTCGATGGGCTCGCGGTCGGGGAAGACCCGCTTGATGTTCTGATAGAAGTTGAACCACTCGCGCTCGCCCCAGAAGTCGTCGACCATGAGGAAGCCGCCGTTGAGCAAGTAGCGGCGCAGAGCTTTGACCTCGTCGTCGGTCAATTCCATATCGCCGGGTTCGATGAGGTACAGGAAGGGGTAGTCGAATATCTCCGGATCGGATAGTTCCCCGTCCCCGTGCTTCAGCGCGTCCTTGCCGTAGAGCTTCTGCAACTGCTTGCGCAGGTCGATCAGCTTGCCGGATTTCTGCACGCGATTGAGCATCTCCCCGATCTGGGCGCCAAGCTTGGCCGATGCCCAACCGAGATGGGTCTCCAGGATCTGGCCCACATTCATGCGGCTCGGCACGCCGAGCGGATTGAGCACCACATCGACGGGGCTGCCATCCTCGAGATACGGCATGTCCTCTGCCGGCATGATGCGGCTGATGACGCCCTTGTTGCCGTGACGGCCGGCCATCTTGTCGCCGGGCTGCAGCTTGCGCTTCACGGCGACGAAGACCTTGACCATCTTCATCACGCCAGGAGGCAATTCGTCGCCACGCTGCAGCTTCTCGACCTTGTCCTCGAAGCGCGCTTCGAGCGCCTTCACGGACTCGTCGTGCTGCTTTTTGATGGCTTCGATTTCGCCTTCGAGCTTGTCGTTCTTGATCGTGATCTGCCGCCATTGGCCAAGAGTGAACTCGCCCAGCACCTCCTCGGTCAGCTTGGTGCCGGGCTTGATCGCCTTCAGCCCGCCCGCCGTCGCCTGACCGAGAAGACGTTCCTTGAGGCGCGCGCCGAAGCTGCGCTCGAGGATCGATTTTTCGTCGTCGCGATCCTTGGCGAGACGCTCGATCTCTGCCCGTTCGATCGCAACTGCGCGCTCATCCTTGTCGACTCCACGACGAGAGAAGACGCGCACTTCGACGATCGTTCCAGTCACCCCGGGCGGCAACCGCAGGCTCGTGTCGCGCACGTCCGAAGCTTTCTCGCCGAAGATCGCGCGCAGGAGTTTCTCCTCCGGCGTCATTGGCGATTCGCCCTTCGGCGTGACCTTGCCCACGAGGATGTCACCGGGCCGCACTTCCGCACCGATATAGGTGATGCCGGCCTCGTCGAGATTCTTCAGCGCTTCCTCGCCGACATTCGGGATGTCGCGAGTGATCTCTTCCTGACCCAGTTTGGTGTCGCGGGCCATCACCTCGAACTCTTCGATATGGATCGAGGTGAACACATCGTCGGAGACGATGCGCTCGGAGATGAGGATCGAATCCTCGAAGTTGTAGCCATTCCACGGCATGAACGCGACGAGCACGTTGCGGCCGAGCGCGAGTTCACCGAGTTCCGTTGAGGGTCCGTCGGCGATGATGTC
>JANNTF010000373.1:0-2814 GCA_031403455.1 Alphaproteobacteria bacterium
CAAGGGCCAGATTGGCATCCGTCACGGTAGGCTCGACGCCGCCGCGGCCGTAACAGGCCGGACCGGGCTTGGCGCCCGCGCTATGCGGCCCGACCGTGAGATTGCCGTCGGCATCGACGCGCGCGATGGAGCCGCCACCGGCGCCGATCGTGTTGATGTCGATCATCGGCACGTGCAGGGGCCAATCGCCGATGCGTCCCTGATGATTGGCCGCGGGCTCGCCATTCTTGATCAGGCAGATATCCGCCGACGTGCCGCCGATATCGATCGTGATGAGGTCGCGCATGCCGGCGAGATCACCGGTGAACGCGGCGCCCATCACGCCGGCCGCCGGTCCGGACAACGCGGTCTGCACGGGCTCGCGGCGAATCGTCGCCGCCCCGGTCACCCCGCCATTGGACTTCATCAGCAACAGCGGCGCCGATATCCTGCGATCGGCCAATCGGCCTTCGAGCCGCGCGACATAGGTGGAGACGGCGGGCATCACGTAGACATTCAGGATCGTCGCCATGCTGCGCTCGTATTCGCGAAACACGGGCAGCACATCCGATGACAGGGAGACCAGCGCATCCGGCGTCTCGGCGAGAATCAGCTCCTGCACGCGGCGCTCATGCACCGGGTTCGCGTAGGCGTGCAGCAGGCAGACGGCGATGGCCGTGATGCCCTCGGCGCGGATCGCGCGCGCCGCTTCGCGCACCGCCGCCTCGTCCAGCGCGGTGAGTTCCGATCCGTCATGCGCGAGCCGGCCGGGCACGGCGAAGACCCATTGCGGCGGGATCGGGCGCTTGGGCTTGATCCAAGCGTAGATATTCGCCTTGCGCGGGATGTCGTGCCGGCCGATCTCGAGGATGTGCTTGAAGCCGGCGCTGGTGATCAGCGCGGCCTTGGCGCCTTTGCCTTCCAGGATCAGGTTGGTCGCGACCGTGGTGCCATGGAAGACATGCGCGAGCGCGGTCGGCGAGATGCCCGCGAGAGCGAGCGCGTCGTCGATGCCGGTCATGAAGCCGAGCGACGGGTCGTCGGGCGTGGTCGGGGTCTTGGCGTTCCACACGCGTCCAGTCCGGCGGTCGAGCAGGGTGATGTCGGTGAAGGTGCCGCCGATATCGATGGCGACGGCGGCGTCGGCTGGACTCTCGTTCATGGTCATCTCGTCAGGTCATCGCGTCGCGGTAGACGCCGCGGTGAAACAGCTTGGTGGGATAGCGTTGCGCGCGCAGGGCACGCGTCGCCTCGGAATCGACCGCGCGGCCATCGGGCGTGAGGGCGACACCGTAGTCGCTGCGTGCGACGTCTTCGCTCACGAAGCCGCCGCGCACATCGGCCAGCACGCGCTCGGCCTCGCGATCATGCGCATGGCCCCAGCCGCCGCCGCCGCCGGTCTCCATGCGCAGCACGTCGCCCTTGCGCACGATCGTGCCTTCGGCGATCGGCGCCAGCACGCGCTCGCCCTCGCGACCGGGGTTGAGGATCAGGCGGCCGATGGCGCCGCACTTGCCGCCCTTCACGCCCCAGGGCGGCGAGTTGGTCGAGTCGAGGCGATTGGCGAGGATCGCGTCGTCGCCGCACCATTCGAGTTCGCGCACCACGCCGCAGCCGCCGCGCCAGCGTCCGGGGCCCCCGGTGTCGCAGCGGATCTCGTAGCGCAGCAGGCGTACCGGATAGAGCTGGTCGAGGAATTCCGCGGGGTTGCATTCCTGCGCGATGAAATAGACCGCGTCATGGCCATCGGCATAGGGCCGCGCGCCGTAGCCCGTGCCGATGCCGTCGCCCATGAAGATCGTCTCGCCGTTCTGTGCATCGGTGCTGCGCAGCCACCACAGCGCATAGGAATTGCCGCCGGCATTGCCCTCGCCGCCGGTCGCCACATCGGCGAGGCCCACGCACATGTTCATGACCCGCACGAGCGCGAGGCCGCGATGCCCGACCGCGGCGGGGAAGCGCGGCTGCAACAGGCTGCCCTCGCGCAGGCGCACCTCGTCGATCGACCGCATCATGCCTTCGTTGATCATCAGATCGGGCAGATCGCCGGCGAGATAGAGGCTGTAGATCATCCGCGGCACCGCGGGGTTCATGAGCCAGTTGATCGGACCAGGCGATTGATCGTCGGTCGCCGTCGTGTCGAAGACGATGCCGTTCCCCGACACATCCATGGCGAGCCGGATCTTGAACGGACCGTTGCCATGCCCATCGGTCTCGACGACATCGGCGAATTCGTAGTGTCCCGGCTTGAACACCGCCTCCATCTTGCGCCGCATGATCGTGGCGGTCTGATCGTTGAGCTTCGCGAAACCGTCGAGCACCACGGCGCGGCCGAAGCGTCCGAACAGCTCGAGCAGGCGTTGTTCGCCGAGCCGCACCGACGCCGTGAGCGCGCGCGTGTCGCCGCGCAGCAGCATCGGGAAGCGCGAGTTGCGCACGAACATCCGGAAGACGTCTTCGTTGAGCACGCCTTCGCGATAGAGCCGCGTCGGCGGGACGATCAGGCCTTCCTGGAAATGATCGGTGGCGTTGGGCGACATCGAACCCGGCGCGGAGCCGCCGATATCGGTGAAATGCGCCCAGCCCTGGCTGAAGCCGGAGAGTTTGCCGTCGACGAAGACCGGCGAGGCGAAGACCTGGTCGTTCGAATGCGTGACGCCGCCCTGGCTGCCATAGACGTCATTGTACCAGTAGAGATCGCCAGGCCGCATCGTCTCGGCCGGGTATTGCGCAAGGATCGGGCCGATGATGTGACCGAACACCGGCAACGGCGTGCCGATCACGAGGCCACCATCGGCGGCGAAGAATCCGGAGAAGAAATCCTTCTTCTCGCGG
>JANNTF010000374.1:0-3128 GCA_031403455.1 Alphaproteobacteria bacterium
CCTGGCGTAGCGCTCGGCGATTTCACGGCGCTGGCCTTGTCGGTCGCCGGACTGGGCGCGCTGCTCGCCGCTTCCGCCTTCGCCTTCACGGCGCTCAAATGGATCGGCGCGGCCTATCTCGTCTATCTCGGGATCAAGCTCTGGCGCACACCCGTCGGTGAGATCGTGGTCGGTGATGCGCCGCCGGCCGTGTCGACGCGCTCGATCCTGCTGCACACCTATGCGGTCACGGCGCTGAACCCGAAGGGCATCCTGTTCTTCCTCGCCTTCCTGCCGCAATTCCTGCGCGACGATGCGCCGGCCGCGCCGCAGATCCTCGTGCTCGGCGCGACGTTCCTCGTCCTCGCGACGATCAATGCGGCGCTCTTCGCGCTGCTTGCCGGACAGATGCAGGGCTGGTTGCGCGGGGTTGGCGTGCGCCGGGCCCTCAATCGCGTGTCGGGCGCGACGCTGGTCGCCCTCGGCGGCGCGATGGCGCT
This sequence comes from Alphaproteobacteria bacterium, assembly GCA_031403455.1. Lineage (GTDB taxonomy): Bacteria > Pseudomonadota > Alphaproteobacteria > CACIAM-22H2 > CACIAM-22H2 > CAIOSQ01. The sequence continues at coordinate 480 of JANNTF010000374.1, forward strand.
CGCGAAACGATCGGGCTGAAGCTCAGCTCTTCGCGAGCAGCGCGTCGATCTCGCGGATGATCTCCGGCGCATCGGGCTTCACGCGGCTTGGCCAGGCGCCGACCAGCGTGCCGTCCGGCGCCACGAGATATTTGTGGAAGTTCCACCGCGGCGCGCCGGTCTCGCCGAGCTCCGCGAGGATCCATTTGTAGAACGGATGCGCCGTGCCGCCGACGACCACCTGCTTGTCGGCGAGCGGGAAGGAGACGTCGAAGGTCTCGCAGAATTGCTTGATCTCGCCCGCCTTGCCGGGCTCCTGCGCGCCGAAATCATTCGACGGCACGCCGAGCACCACGAGGCCGCGCGCCTTGTATTTGCGCCATACCGCCTCGAGCTCGCGATATTGCGGCGTGAAGCCGCAGAACGACGCCGTGTTCACCACCAACACGGGCTTGCCGGCCCAGGCCTTGAGCGGCAGATCGCCTCCATCGATCGACGGGAAGGTGAAGTCATGCGCGCTCATGGTCGTCTTTCGCCCCTTCGGTTTGATCTGCGCGCCGACGGGCGCGAACATGCCGGACAGTGTCGTGACGGTCGATGCGAGCGTCAGGAACAGCGCGCGCAGGACGGGACGCCGCGCCATCGTCAGGCGCCAATCCGGTGTCGTCTCAGCCATAGCGTTCCTCGTTCCACGGATCGCCGCGCATGTGATAGCCGCGCACTTCCCAGAAGCCGGGTTTGTCCTCGGCGACGAAGCTGAGCTTGGTCAGCCATTTCGCGCTCTTCCAGAGATAGAGCTTCGGCAGCACCAGGCGCACCGGCCCACCATGCTCGCGGCTGATCTCCTCACCCTCCCAGCGATGGGCGAAGAGCACGTCCTCGCCGGCGAAATCAGCAACCGGGACGTTGGTCGTGTAGCCGTCATAGGAAGTCTGGATCACGAACTTCGCCTCCGGCCTGGGCTTCACGATGTCGAGCAGATGACGCGTCGTCACACCCTGCCAGGCATTGTCGAACCGCGACCATTGCGTGACGCAATGAATGTCGGCGCGGATCGTCACCTGCGGCTGCGCCATGAACTGAGCGAAGTTCCAGCTCAGCGCGTTCTCGACCAAGCCGTCGACCTCCAGGCGCCACGAATCCTTCGTGACCTCCGGCTGGATGCCGAGATCCAGCACAGGCCAGTTCTTCACCTCACGCTGCCCCGGCGGCAGGCGCACGAGATCGGGCTGCGCAACCTCGCCGGTCAGCAGCCGTCCGTCGCGCGCCCATTGCTGCTTGGTCTTGACCAGCTTCGCCATCACCTTGCCGAGCATGCCGTCGTCGTCAGCCATCGCCTGTGATCCTCGTCTACGGCGTGTGTCTCGATTGCGAGCCTACAAGCTCGACAGCCCGCCGCCCAGGTGCCGATCGATCTGCAACCGTGCATGGGCGAGGCGACCCGGCGCGATCACGCCGGTGCCGCCGAACAGCGCGGGCGCACCCGCGGGGCCGACGGGACAGCTCTTCAGCGGCTCGGCGACCGACTTCCTCGTCAGCGGCGTGTCGTTCACTGGCGCGGAGATCACCAACGTGCCGGCGCGCTTCATCGTCGCGGGCGAGGGCGGCACGATCGCGGCCTGGGGCGAGAGCGGATCGACGCCGGCGACGCGCATGCAGCAACTCGCGACCTTGATCGACAAGGGCGTCGCGGTCAGCGCCGACAGCGGCAGCAACAACCGGGTCTACGCGGCGAATTTCAGCGCCGGCAAGATCGAGGTCTACAGCGCGGATTGGCTGCCCGTGGCGTTGCCCTCGACAGCCCTCACGGATAGTTCCGGCACGATCCCCACGGAATACGCGCCGTTCAATATCCAGCGCGTGTTCAACCCGGTGCGCGGCGCCGATAGCCTGTTCGTCGCCTTCGCCAAGATCGGCGACGCCTCGGCTGGCGAGGAAGAGGCCGGTGCCGGACTTGGCTATCTCGCGGAGTTCGATCTCGACGGGAATCTGCTCGGCGTCTGGCAGACCGACGGCAAGCTCAATGCGCCGTGGGGCATCGCAGCCGCGCCGCTCGCAGGCTTCGGCAGCTTTTCCGGCGCGTTGCTCGTCGGGAATTTCGGCGATGGCGCCAGCTTGGGCCGCGACGATTCGTTGTATTTCTCGGCCGGGCCGGAAGAGGAGTCGCAAGGTCTATTCGGGCGCCTCTCCTTCGCCGCGGCCGCGGACGTGCCCGCGCCGCCCACGATCCTGAGCCTGCTCGGCGGCATGCTGGCGCTGGGCGTCGCACGGCGCCGAATCGGGTGACGCGCATGCCTGCGCTGACCATCCAGGATCTCACTTTCCCCGAACAGCTGCTGGTCTGGAGCCTGCGACGCTGGCTCACCGCGCGACAGGATTGGCCCGTCATCCGGTGCGAATTGCAGCGCGCCTGTGGCGGGCTGGCGGGCTATGCGGCGGCGCACGCCGTGGCCGAGATCATCGAGCTGCTGGGCGTGGATGGCGCGCGCCCGGTCGGCTGGAATCCGCTGTGCTGCCGGCGAGTCAGCGCCGATGAAATGCGGGTCATCACGCTGATCGCGGCGAGCCAGACGCGGGACGGGTTCCTGACCTCGTGGATCGCCGCCGAACTCGTCACGACGGATCATCAAGAAGATCTGGTGCGCGCGTCCGCGATCGTCGCCGATGCCT
>JANNTF010000375.1:0-5013 GCA_031403455.1 Alphaproteobacteria bacterium
CGAAAAGCTATCCCTCCGCGCCAAGCGCAAAGCCGCGGGATGGGACGATGAATTCCTCGCGCGCATCATCACCGCTTAAAGGCGTTCACCCGATTCCCCTGACGAGGTCGGCGGGTTCTTAACCACTTTGGGGTCGTAGGCGATCGCGGTGGCGCTGTACATCATGCCGACGAAGCGACCATCCGCATCGACAGCGGAGGCATAGAGGTCGGGCAGGTTCTTGATGTTGGCGGAATCGAGTCTGGCCAGGAGCCCCTCGTTCTTGGCTTGCAGCGCGATGGCAAGATCGATGTAGACGATGTCGAGATCGGGCGAGCCCTTGGTCGCACGCATCTTCGCGACGTTGTCCACCGAGCTGCCAAGCACGTGGCGCACACGCGCGCCCGTCGCCTTCTCGAAGGGCTCAACATGGCAGAGCTTCGAATTATCCGCGAAAGATCCGCCAAAAATCCCGACGATCAGCTCCTGCGCCTCGACAGGTTGCGTCATCGCCAAGGCCGCCACCGCGGCCGATGCCAGCGCGAAACTCTTCATATCAATTCCCCCCCATCAATGATCCCGCCTGCTTTGTCGCAAGCCCGTCGACGGAGAGTCAAACGCCGCAATGCAACCGCCTCAAGAAGTGCGGCTCAGGCGGTGCGCCGTCGCGCGGTGCTCAGCAACCCGATCGCGCCAAACCCGAGCAGAATCAGGCTCGTCGGCTCGGGGACGGCGGTGATCTGGACGGCTTGTCCCGGCACGTCGTCGAAGCCCACGGTGCCGATCGTCAGGCCGAGCGGATTGATCGGCGCGTTCAGATCGTTGACCGTGATCTGCGCGAAGCCGAACACGCTGCCGCCGGACCTGTCGAATCGCAATCCCAGAAACCCCGTGCGTCCCGCGAAATTGCCCGACGGCGCTTCGCCGCTGATGAAGAAGAAGAGATTGCCCTGGTCGAAAGACGCGAGGGAAAACGCATCCGCATCCGAGACCGTGTCTCCCGCACCGAGCAGGCTGGCGGTGGGGAATCCATTGTTGCTGGGCGGCTCGATGACTACGCCGTTGTTGCTGGCGAAGGGAAAATCCACCACGTCGAACCCAACGGTCAGGACAGGGTCCGGCGCGAACACGGCGGTGAAGGTGAAGTCGATCGTCCCATCGAGATCGACATCGAGGTCGAACGGCGCGAAGGAATTCACATCGGCGTCCAGCGTTACACTGACGTCGCGGGTGATCAGCGCGGCTTGCGCGGGCGCACTGAGTGTCGGCAGCGCCGCCGCGAGAATCAGGGCCATCCCGATATGAACCGACCAACCAGAATTGCGTGTTCCTCGACCCATGGGTGTCCTCCGGTGATGGTGCCTTCGATAAGCTCCTTACGCGGCAGCACCCCGAAGAGATGCCTTGCACGCCTCACCTCCGCAAAACGTGATCGGCGATTCAGGGGATGTATTCCATGAAGAAGCGCTCCGGCGTCTGCTGCACGATCTTGAATCCCAAGCGTTCATAGAGTGCGCGGGCCGGATTGACGCGAAGCACCCGAAGCCGCAACGGTAGATTCATGGCGCGCGCCTGCACCTGCGCGCTTTCCACAATCGATGTTCCGAGCCCTCCGCGCTGATGCTCCGGCAACAGGAACAGCTGTTCGATCTGAAGATGCGTGGGCAATTCGTCCAGCCGCATCAGGCCGGCCGGCTCACCATCCACTTCGATGATGCGCGATCGCGCCATGCGCACATCCTCGAGCACCGCTTCGCGCGCCGCCGCCTCGTCCCACTTGCCCCAAATCGCCTCGACATGGCCGCGCATCGTCGTCTCGAGCACGCGATACGCGAAGGACAAATCGGCTTGCGTCGCCGGCCTGATTTTGGCGCGACCGAGCATAACGGGCCCGGGCTTACCCAAGTGTGACGTTGAACAGCGCCGCCGGGTTGGTGGTGTTCATCAGGCGCAGCTCCGCCGGCGTGAAGCCCTCGCTCTCCAACAGCAGCAGAAACTCGCGAAATCCCTCGACCGGCGGAGGCAGGACGAAGACGCCGCAATCCGTCGAAACGATCGAATGTTCGGGCTTGGCCGCGCGGATCCGCTGCGCCATCACCTGGATCGTGGTGCCGCTCGAACTGTGCTTCTCGCTGTCGACATGGGTGAGCCCGACCTGGGTCGCGTGGCTGAGGACGAAGAACGAGAACTCGCAATAGCCGCCCGCGGCGGTGATCGCGCGCAGCTCGTCGTCGGCGTAGCGCGTCGCATGGGTGCGCAGCCGCGTGACGCCGCGCCGCTTGCCCGCCTCGCAGAGCAAGACCGCTTCGCGCCCGGAGACATGTCCGCAATCGAACACCACGTCATTGGCCGCGCAGAGATCCATGATCTCCGGCACCGGATCGGGAATCGTTCCGCTCGCCGGGATCTGGAAGACGCTCTCGAGATACGCGCCGCTGCGCCCCTCGCGCTCGGCGACATAGCGCGTGTGATGCGTGGGCAGCGAGATGTAGCGCGCGCCGGTGCCCGGCCCGTAGCCGAGCTTCAGCGCCGAACGCGCCGCCTCCATCGTGATGCCGCCGCAGATCGGCTGCATGATGATGCCGCCGAACACCTCGACGCCGAGATGACCGAGCTCCTGCATCGCCAGCGCGGCATAGCCGGAGCTGATCGCGAAATTATCCATCAGCCCGATCCCCCGCATGCCCGCAGCGTGCGCCTGGCGCACCGCCTCGAAGACATTGATCGAGCGGCCATTGATGTGCGGGCAGGTGTGCATGTGGCAATCGATCGCGCCCTTGAGATAGGACATGCCGGGTGCTGTGGCAGGCGGGATGCTCATCGGTCGCTCCATCTTGGATCCCCGCTCAATGGCGCAGGATCTTGGCGGTGAATTCCTTCGCGCGCAGGGTTTGCGGGCGCTCGAAGATCTCGGCCGGCGCGCCGGTCTCGACGACGCGTCCGGCATCCATGAAGACGACGCGGTCGGCGACTTCGCGCACGAAGCCCATCTCGTGGCTCACGATCAGCATGGTGATGCCGCTCTCGGCGAGCGCGCGGATGGCGTCCAGCACTTCGCTGACGAGTTCGGGATCGAGCGCGGCCGTGACCTCGTCGAGCAGCAGGATGTCGGGCTTGAGCGCCAGGGCGCGCGCGATCGCCACCCGCTGTTGCTGCCCGCCCGAGAGCTGGTCGGGATAGGAGTCGAATTTCTCGCCCAGCCCGACCCGTGTCAGGAGATCGCGCGCTTCCGCTTCCACTTCGGCGGCCGGGCGCTTCTGCACGATCGTCGGCGCCACCGTGACATTGCGCAGGGCGGTCATGTTCTGGAACAGATTGTATTGCTGGAACACGATCGCGAAGCGCTCGCGCGCGCGACGCAGCGCGGCCTTGCTCGCATAGTCTATCCGCTCGCCAGCGAGGCTGATCGTGCCGGCCCGCGGCCGCAACAATCCGACGAGCACGCGCAGCAGCGTGCTCTTGCCGGAGCCGGACGGCCCGATGAGCGACACGATCTCGCCCTTCTCGACATGGAGGTCGATGTCCTGCAGCACCGGCGTCGCGCCATAGGCGGCCGAGACCTTATCGAGTGTGAGATACGCCAAGACGCCGCTCCAGATGCGCGCCGAGAAGCTTCGTCGGCCAGCAGATGAGGAAGTAGAGAACCAGGATCGTGCCGTAGCAAAGCAAGGCGGAGAAGCCTTTGGTCGACAGCACCTTCGCCGCATAGGTGAGCTCCAGCACGCCGATCTGCGAGGCGATCGAGGTCGACTTGATGAAGCCGATGACATAACCGAAGGACGGCGGGATGATGATCTTCCAGGCCTGCGGCAGCAGCACCAGGCGCAACGCTTGCGCCGGCGCGAAGTTCATCGTCTCCGCCGCATCCCATTGGTTGCGATGAACCGATTCGAGACCGGCACGCACGATCTCGGCGGCGAAGGCGGTGGCCGAAAGGATCACCGTCGTCAGCGCGACGGTGAACATCGAGACCTTGGCGCCGGCCAGCTGATAGGCGAAGAACACGCACATCAGTTTCACGAGGAACGGGATGCGTCGGAAGATCTCCACATAGAAGATCGCGAGCCAGCGGCCCGGCGCGAACGGCACGAGCCGCGGATGGCGCAGCACGGCCAGGAGCGCGCCGAGCGCGAAGCCGGCGAGCGCGCCGAGCACCGACAACGCCAGCGTCTGGCCGAAAGCCTGCGCGATGAAGATCAGGTTGTAGTAGCCGAAGAAGCGCGGCGCTTCCTCGGCAAGCTGCGCCCACATCAGAACACCTTCGCGTCGATTCGGAACAGGCGTCGTCCGACGAAGACCAGGAGAGCGCTCGCGACCAAGGTGAGGCCGATATAGATCACCGCCGCGATCGAGAAGAGCTCGAACGCGCGGAAGGTGATCGCATTGGCGTTGTAGGTGCGCCCGGTGAGTTCCTCCACCCCGAAGATCGCGGCGATCGAGGTCGTCATCGTGAGGATGATGTATTGGTTGGAGAGAGGCGGGAACAGCACCTTGCAGATATGCGGCAGGATCACGTGCCGGATCGTCTGCACGCGCGTGAAGCCCAGCGTCTCGGCGGCCTCGATCTCGGCGGCATGGATGGATTGGAACCCGGCGCGCTGGATCTCCGTGAGATACGCGCCGGCGTTCAGCGCCAGCCCGATGATCACCGCCTGCCAGGAGGTCAAGGTGATCCCGAAATCGGGGAGCGCGAAATAGATGAAGAAGATCTGCACCAGCAGCGGCGTATTGAGGAAAAAGACGACGTAAACCTTGGACGGCCACGTCACCCAGCCGCGACCGAAATGCAGCACGGAGGCGTTGAGCAATCCGATCGCGAAGCCGATCACGAAGCCAAGGAATGCGAGTTCGAGCGAGATCAATGCGCCCCAGAGCAGGTCCGGGATGTATCCGACGACCTGGCCGAACTGGAGCGTGTAGCTCATCGCGGCTGCGCCCAGCGGCGCCGCCCCCGCCCCAACCCACCCCCACCAGGCTGGGGAATCGCCTATGGTTTTTCATTTTTTTTTTCATTGGGTTGGGCGATGGATTCTG
>JANNTF010000376.1:0-4804 GCA_031403455.1 Alphaproteobacteria bacterium
ACCGCGCTCGGTGCGGCTGAAGAATCGCTTGGGCACGTCGCCGGGCTTCACCCATTCGCGCGTCCGTTGCCAATAGCCGCGATCGGTCGAGACCAGCGTCTTCTGCACGCCATGCTCGGCGCAGCGCTTCTGATAGAAAACCTCGTCGCCCTCGGCGAGGATCTTCGCCGGCACGAGTTCGAGACATTCCTCGCACAGCGAGGTCGTCTCACCGAGGAAGAGATACGGCCTAGGCTTGCGCTGTTCCATGCGCGGCTCCTCGATATAGGACGACGGCGTAGACGAAGAGCAGGACAGCGCCGAGCTGGAAGATCGTCAGCGTCCCGGCAAGCGTGCCGTAGGGCTTGATGAACTCCAGCATGAAGCGCTCCAGGGCATAGAAGCCGGCGAAGACATAGAAGCCGCGCGCGGCGGCGGCGGCCGGATCGCGGCGCAGCCACAGCACGAAGCCGGCGGCGAAGGCGAGCATCAGGCCGGTCTCGTAGAGCTGGACGGGGTGGCGCGCGATGCCGTCGCCGAGATCGACGGCCCAAGGCAGCGCGGACGGCGTGCCATGGGTGAAATCCGCGAGGCCGGCGAGGAAGCAGCCGATACGGCCGACCGCGATCCCCGCGGCGAGCGGCACGACCAGATTCGCGCCGGTCGAGCCACGAATCCCTTTCAGCCATTTCCAGAACTCGATGCCGGCGATGCCGCCGATCATGGCGCCGAACACGCTGCGCCCGATCCGGGGCTGGTCCGACAGCACGAGATTGACGGTCCCGAACCAATAGGCGCCGAGCACCGCGCTCGTGAGCAGAACCGCGAAATAATCGAGCCCGCGCCCGCCCGGACTCGGCGGCAGCAGCGGCGCCGTCAGCCGCGCGGCGAGCCAGCCGGCCGCGACCGCCAGCAGATCGAACAGCGAATGAACGACGATCCAATGCAAATGCGCGCGCTCCCAAGGCAGAAGAGGTTAGTCGATCTCGGCGCGACGTCGAAGCGCGTCGAGCGCGCGGTCGAGGCGTGCGGGATCGAGGTCGCAGGTGATGAGCACGAGATGGCCGCGGCGATCGCTCGTGGGCCACGCGGGGAGGCGCTCGGGCGAGCTGAAATCATGCTGAACGCCCTGAACGACGTAGGGACGCGGATCGCCTTCGATCGCGATCAGGCCCTTTACGCGCAGCAGGTTCTCGGCGGGCAGCGCGCGCAACGCGTCGAGCCAGGCGGCGTAATCGGACCAGCGCACGGGAGTCTCGAGCGCGATGCTGCGCGCGCGGATGCGATCATCGCCGTGGCCTTGCGTCGTGGCGGGAATGTCGAGCCTGCGCGTCGCCTTGCCGCTGCCCAGGAGTTCCGCCGCCGCGATCGCGCCGTGCACGGCGACGAGGATCGGCGCGCCAGGATTGAGTCGCCGCAGCCGAGCGGCCAGCGCCGTTGGCACGCCGCCCCTCGGTCAGATCGGTCTTGGTGACGACGAGGCGATCGGCCATCGCGGCCTGCTGCAGCGCCTGGGGATGCGCATCGAGCTGCCGCGCGCCGTGCAGCGCGTCGATCGTCGTGACCAGCCCATCGAGCGCGTAATGCGCGGTGATGCTGCGATCGGTCAGCAACTGCCGGAGGATCGGCCCGGGATGCGCCAGGCCGGTCGTCTCGATCACGACTCGCTTGAATGCCGGCACCTCCGCGCGCACGCGGCGATGGAAGAGATCGGCGAGCGTGTCGGCCAGGGAGTCCTGCATCGTGCAGCACAGGCAGCCGGCATCGAGCAGCAGCACCTCCTCGCTGCCCGGCGCGATCAGCAGGTGATCGAGCCCGATCTCACCGAACTCGTTCACGATCACCGCAGTGTCCACGAGATCGGGATCGCGCAGCAGCCGTGCGAGCAGACTCGTCTTGCCGCTGCCGAGAAACCCGCTCAGCAGCGTGACGGGCAGGCGATCAGGCGCCGCGCGCAAGCAGCGCCCCGAAGCTCTCGGCCACCGCGAGAAGACGCGCATCGCGATAGCGCGGCGCCACGAGCTGCAGACCGATCGGCATGCCCGCCGGACCAACGAGCCCCGGCACGGTCACGCAGGGCGCGTGCAGCAACGTCCACAATCCGTTGAAGATCGGATCGCCGGTCGAGGTGAGCCCCGTCGGCGCCTCGCCATTGGCGCTCGGCGTGAGCAGCGCGTCGTAGCCGCCGGCCAGTTTGTCGAAGGCGATGCGCGCGATGGCGGCGCGATCGAGCGCATCGCGCAAGGCGCCATGGCCGAACTGCCGCGCATCCTGCAGGCGCTTGACGATGCCTGGCGAGAGCAGCGCGGATTTCGCGCGCTCGAGATCGAGGAAGGCGACGCGTCCTTCGACGCGCATCACGATCTCCTTGAGCTCGTTCAGACCGGCGAGTTCGGGACCCAGCTCGACCGTATCGACCGTCGCGCCGGCTTCACGCAGCAGACGCTCCGCGGTCGCCATCGCCTCGCGCATGCCCGGCTCGGCGCGCGACCAATACTCGGTGCGGCAGATGCCGATCCGCAATTTCGCCGGCGCCGGCGACACATCCGAAACCTCGAACACATCGGCGAGCAGACGCAGATCGGCCGCCGAGCGCGCATACCAGCCGAGCGTATCGAGCGTCGGCGAGAACGGCTTGACGCCTTCGGTGCTGACCAGCCCATGCGTGGGCTTGAAACCGAACACGCCGCAGAACGCGCCGGGCCGGATGATCGAGCCGCCGGTCTGCGTGCCGAACGAAAGCGGCACCATGAAATCGCCGACCGCGGCGGCCGAGCCGCTCGACGAACCGCCCGGCGTGCGCGCGAGGTCATGCGGGTTGCACGTCACGGGGTTGCGGCCATGCGACGCGAACTCGACGGTCTCGGTCTTGCCGAGCACGATCGCGCCGGCGGCGCGCAGGATCGTCACGCAGGCCGCGTCGCGCGCCGGACGATGGCCGCGGAAGATGCGCGAATTATGCTGCGTGGGCAGGTCGGCGGTATCGATGATGTCCTTGATGCCCACGGGAATGCCGTGCAGCGGGCCAAGCGATGTGGGATCGAGCAGACGGCGCGTGTCGGCGTCGCGTGCTTCGGCGATCGCGCGCGCCGGCTCGATCCAGCACCAGGCCTTCAATTCGGCGTCGCGCGCGGCGATGCGCGCGAGACAGGCGCGCACCAGCGCCTCGCTGGTGAGTTCGCCCGCAGCGATCCGCCGCGCGGCTTCGACGGCGGAGAGTCGGTTCGCCATCAGCGCGCGCCCGGGAGTGTGAAGATCGCGGCGGGTTCGATCTCCTTCGCGCGCCAGCGCGGTACGCGCGCGATGGTCTCCGCCATGGCCTCGGTCAGCCCATGCAATCGCGCGAGCGCCGCGTCGTCGAGGTTGGTCACGCCAACCCGCGCCGCCATGGTCCGGATCTCGTCCGCGGTGTAGCTCATGCGATCTCTCCCAGCGGTCGTCGCGCGCGCCACGGCGTGGCACGTTCGTAGGCGGCGGCCACGCGCAGCACCATCGCCTCGTCCCAGAACCGGCCGGCGATCTGCATATTGAGCGGCATGCCCTCGGGCGTGAAGCCGTTGCAGATCGACAGCGCGGGATGGCCGGAAAGATTGAAGGCCGCCATCGCCGACTGCGCGGTGAAGGCCACGACGCCCTCCGCATCGTCGAAGCGCGGCGCGACACGCGTGGCGCCACAGCACAGTACGGCGTCGCAGGAAGCGACAACGCGGTCGAGTTCGGCCGTCAGCTCGCGCCGCCAGCGCATCGCGCGCAGATAATCCGCGGCGCGGATGAACATGCCAGCCATCATCTTGTCGCGCAGCGCGCGCCCCATCTCGGCATGGCGCTCCTGAAAGTCGCGCTCGTGGATCGAATAGGATTCGCTTGAATTGATCACACGCGAACAGGTGCGGAAATCGTTGAGCCCGGCATCGAGTTCCAGCTCGACGATCGTGGCGCCGAGCCGACGCAGGATTTCGACCGCCGCGTCGAAGCCAGCGACGATCGCCGGCTCGGCCGCGATATCGCCGACGTGGAAGCGCCGGATGATGCCGAGGCGCAAACCCGCGACACCGGCATCGAGCCCCGCCGAGAAATCCGGCACCGCGCGATCGGCGCTGGCCGGATCGGCGGCGTCGAATCCCGCGATCGCCCGCAGCATCAGCGCCGCATCCTCGACGGTCCAGGTGAGCGGCCCGATATGGTCCTGCGTCCAGCAATTCGGCTGCACACCGGCGCGGCTGACGCGGCCATAGCTCGGCTTCAGCCCGACGACGCCGCAGCCCGCGGCGGGCAGGCGCACCGAACCGCCGGTGTCGGAGCCGAGCGCCGCCATGACAGTGCCGGCGGCCACCGCCGCGCCCGGGCCGGTGCTCGAACCGCCGGTGAAGCGCGCGAGATCCCAGGGATTGCGCGCCGGTTCGAAGGGCAGATCGAAATGCACGGCGCCGGTGCCGGTGCCGTATTCGTAGGTGTTGAGTTTGCCCAGCAGGATCGCGCCGGCCTGCCTGAGCCGCGTATGCGCCGACGCATCGATCTCCGGCACGTGATCGAGCATCAGCCGCGACGCGGCCGTCGTGCGGATCGCGCGCGTGTAGAAATTATCCTTGAGGCCATAGGGAATGCCGTGCAGGGGCCCACGCCAATCGCCGGCCATGATCTCGGCTTCGGCCACACGCGCGGCTTTGCGCGCGCCATCGCCGATCACCGTGATGTAGCTGTGGATCTGCGCGTCGACCAGATCGATGCGGCGCAAGAACGCGTCGACCAGCTCCACCGGCGACAGCTTACGCGCGCGGATCAGGCGGCTCGCCTCGGCGATCGTCAGGAAGTGCAGCGCGCTCGG
>JANNTF010000377.1:0-1294 GCA_031403455.1 Alphaproteobacteria bacterium
CAAAACTCTCTTGATCGTCGAGCAGCAGCGCCATCGCATCAAAATCACCGCCCGCATCGCCTTCGATCCATTCCCGCAGCATCTCAAGACCTTTGACGGTCGCTTCCGGCGGCGCCTGTCCGGTCAGTCGTTCGCGGGCGATCAGAGCCAAAGCGGTTGAAATCGGCACTTCATCCCGGTTCTGCGCCCGGGAAATCGGGTCGCTGCGCATCTTCATGGTCAGCGCGGCGGTCGAGGGGCTGTCGCAGATGCTGGCGTGGCGCGCGAACACGCTGCGCCAGGGTATCGCCAGCCTGTTCAAATCCGTCGGGCTCGCCGCGAGTTCCGACGACGCGGCCGGCGGCCCGAACATGCTTAAGACGCTCTACGAGCATTCGCTGCTGCGCGGCCTCTCCGACCAACAGCGACTCGGTTGGATCAATAGCATCGGCAACGGCAAGATCCCGTCCTACGTGCCCAGCTCGACCTTCGCCAACGCGTTGCTCGACATCGTCACCGTCAACGGGCCGGAGCTGGAGCTCAGGAAGGCGCATGACCAATGGCGTCAGGCCGTCGCGTTGGCGAAGGCCGATCCCGCGCGACACGCCGAACTGTCCCCGACGCTCGATCGCCTGCTTGCGGCGCTCAAGGCCGCGAAGGAAGAGCTGGCCCCCGCCCATGGCCGGCAGATCGTCGACATCGAACGGCGTCTCGGATCGCTGCAGCGCCAGGAGGCGATGGCGATGTCGGGCGGCCGCATCGACCAGGTCGCCAGCGTCAAGCGTTTCGCCGAGTTGACCCGCGTCGATCGCGACCGCCTCGCAGGCGTGACCAAGGCGCGGATCGATGCGGCCGTCGCCGCCGCGGCGCCGGATTGGACGACGAGAGTCCCGGCATCCGGCGACGCGCCAGCACTCGATCGCTTCGCCGCCGAGATCGACGCCGGAGTCGCCGAGCTGCGCGCACTGCTGAGCGAAGCCACCAGCCAGGTCGACCGCGCGCTCGGTGACGGCCGCGCGCTGATCGATCAGATCGCCTTCCCGCAGCTGCGCGACACGCTGAAGACGCTGGTCGGCGGCGCGCAGGCGAGCATCGATGACGTGCGTCTCGCGACGGCGAAATGGTTTGACACGTCGATGGAGCGCGTCACCGGCTGGTACAAGCGGCGCATCCAGTTCTTCAGCTTCGTCATCGGGCTCGGTGTCGCGGTGCTGATCAACGCCGACGCGATCAATGTCGTTCAGACGATCGCCACCAACGGCAAGCTGCGCGGCGAGCTCGTCGCCCTGGCGCAGCACACCGTCGAGCTCAAGAC
>JANNTF010000378.1:0-15072 GCA_031403455.1 Alphaproteobacteria bacterium
GACAGGATCATGGTGTTGATCGCGACCGACTTGCCCGAGCCCGTCGTGCCGGCGATCAGCAGATGCGGCATGCGCGCGAGATCGGCGACGACCGGCGTACCGCCGATGTCCTTGCCGAGCGCCAGGCTCAGCGCCTGGGTCCCGAGATCGGCGGTCTGATCGGTCAGCAGCTCGCGCAGATAGACGGTCTCGCGCGTCGCATTGGGCAGCTCGATGCCGATGACGTTGCGGCCGGGGACCACGGCGACGCGCACGGAGATCGCGCTCATCGAGCGCGCGATGTCGTCGGCGAGACCGATGACCCGCGCGGCCTTGGTGCCCGGCGCCGGCTCGAGCTCGTACAAGGTGACGACCGGGCCAGGCCGGATCTTCACGATGCGGCCCTGCACGCCGAAATCGTCGAGCACGGTCTCGAGCAAGCGGGCGTTCTGCGCCAGCGCCGCTTCGTCGACGATCGTGGTGCGCTCGTCGGATTTCGGCATCCGCAGCAGATCGAGCGGCGGCATCTCCAGGGCGCCGTCGCCAAGATCGAGCGCCGTCTGCTTGCGCGCGGTGCGTTTGAATCGCGGGGCTGCGTCGCGCGGCGCCGCCTCGACCAGATCGCGCGGACTCGGACGCGTGGGGGGCTCGGCCGCGTCGACTGCGCGAGTCGGCGGGGTAGCGTCCAGCTCCGGGTCGTGGCGTTCGCGCCGGCGCTCGGCCTTGTCCTCCGCGCGGCGCTTGCCGGGATCGCGAAACCGGTTGGGCAACGCGATCAGCTTGCGCGCCAATCCGCCTGCGGCCATGCCGATGGTGGAGAGACTGCGCGCGGCCGCACGCCATTCCATCCACGTGACCGCGAGGAGGAAGACGAGGGCGAGGGAGGCGCAAGCGCCGGCGAGCACGGCGAGGCCCATCGCCTCCAGCCCGATGCTCTCGACCGGCGTCTTGATCCAGGTCAGCAGCAGCCGGCCGGTGATACCGCCGAGCCCGACTTCGAAGGGGCGCGGCCAGCCGGCCGGGGCCTGGAGGAAGGCAAAGGCGGTGGCGGCGGCGGCGATCGCGATCGGCAGCAGGGTGAGCCGCGCCCACCACAAGGGCAGATGATGCACACGGATCAAGCGCAGACCCCACGCGAAGAGGATCAATGCTGGCAGGATCGCGGCGAGTCCGAGCGTCTGCAAGGCGACATCGGCGACGTTGGCGCCCCAGCTGCCACCGAAATTGCGAATCGGACCCGCGACGGCGTGATTGGGCGACGGATCGCTGGGCGTGTGGGTCACCAGCGACACCGCCAGGAACGCGGCGAGGGTGATCATCGCGGCACCGAGGAGTTCGACCGCGCGGCGGCGCAGAAACGCGCCGCTGCCAATGGGCAGCCATTGACGCTTGAGCGTGAGTGCGATCATTCGGCCGCCTCCGTCGCCATGGTTTCGAGGACCTGCACGATGCGGATCAGCGCGCTTTCGGTCGCCTCGAGATCCTCGACGAGGGCGATCCGAATGAACGGCGTGCCGAAATTCCCGCCCTGCGCATCCGGCTTGGTCAGGTAACCGCCGGGCAAGACCTTGATGCCCGCGTCGCGCCACAGACGCTGCGTGGCAGCCTCGCCATCGCCGACGTCGAGCCAGAGGTAGAAGCCGCCTGCTGGCCGGTAATATCCGAAGCGGCCGCGGAACAAGCGTTCGGCGATGTCGTATTTCCGGGCGTAGATCGCGCGCGTGGCGTCGGCGTGGGCATCGTCGTTCCACAGCAGCACCGAGGCATCCATGACCGCGAGCGGCATCGATGCGGCTTCATAGGCGCGCAGCCGATTGAACATCGCGATCGTGTGCGGGCTGCCGGCCACGAAACCCGATCGCATGCCCGGCGCCGAGGAGCGCTTCGACAGCGTGTGCGATACGATCAGATTGTCGAGCACATTGCCGTGCGGTCCGGGCCCCAGCGCCACCGCGGCCTCGATCGCACCGACCGGTGGCTTCGCCGTGTAGTACAGATCCGCGTAGCACTCGTCGGCGACGAGCATGAAATCGTATTGCCGCGCCAGCGTCAGCGCCTGCTTCCAATACGCGAGATCCGCGCAGGTGCCCTGAGGATTGGCGGGGCTGCAGATGTAGAAGATCTGCGTGCGCCGCAGCGTCGCCTGGGGGATCGCATCGAGATCGGGCAGCCAGTTCGTCGCGGCATCGGTGCGCAGGAAGACCGGTTCCGCGCCGGCGATCGCCGAGGCGCCGAAATACACCTGATAGAAGGGGTTGGGCATCAGCGCGATCGGTCGCGGCTTGCCGTCTTCGCTCTGCGTGATCGCCAGCAGGGCGACCATGAACAAACCCTCGCGCGTGCCGGCGACGGGTGCGATCTGCTTGTGTGGATCGAGGACCGCGGCGGGAACGCCGTAGCGCCGCATCAGATATGCGGCGCAGGCCTCGCGTAGCGCCGGCGTTCCGACCACCGGGGGATAGAGGTTCCAACGGGTGCGATCGGCTGCAATGGCGTCGAGCGCGAAACCCGGCGGCTGATGGCGCGGCTCGCCGATATGCAGCATCACAGGTTGGGAATTGCTGCGCGGATCGACGGCCTTCAGGAGGTCGGCAAGGCGCTGAAACGGGTAGTCGTTCAGCCTTTCGAGGCGGGCATTGAGCATGAGCGGATCGGGTCAGGGGGCTGGCCGGCGGTCTGCCCCCGTGGGCAGACCCTAAAACCACGCAGTACAAATCAAAAACAACTCTATCGGGCGTACTCTTAAAGTACAAGTCGAGGTCGGAGCGCCGCCATATCTCGTGGGTGACCCCGGTGTTCTCTACGAAATACCCGAGTCGCGTGAACACGGAACAAATCGTGAAGTGAGAGCCGGAGACGCACTCAGCGCCCGGCGAGCGCGGCGCGATCGATGAACAGGCCGATAGCGGTCGCCACGGCCATGGCGATCGCCATCGAGAGCGCGGAGCCGTCGAAGAACAGCGTGACGAGAAAGCCGACGAACATCGCCAGGGTCATCTGCATGGCGCCGAGAATGGCCGAGACCGCGCCGGCCATGTCGGGATGCGGCTCCATCACGCCGGCCGTCGTGTTGGGCGTGATGATTCCGTTGGCGCAGATGAAGACCCAGATCGGCGCCATGGTCGCGAGAATGCCGGGCACACCCGTCAGCCGCATCGCCGCGAGCCCGACGCCGAGCGCGCAGGCGATCGCGGCGATCGAAATTCCAAGTCGTCGATTGGCGGCGAGTCCGCGCTGGCGCACCGTGCGCGAATTGATCGCGTTGCCGATCACCATCAACATCGCGGTGGAGGCGAAGAAGAAACCGTAGGCCCAAGCCGGCACGCCGAGCCCGGTGATCAGCACGAAGGGCGAGCCCGAGATGTATGCGTACATCGCGCTGAACGCGCAGCTCTGCAGCGCTGCATTGGCGACGCATTCACGCGTGCCCAGAAAGCGGCGCCAATTGGCGGCCATTCGTCGCGGCTTGAGGGCCTCGAGATCCGGCGATTGGAGACTTTCCGCGAGGCTGGCCCAGGCCAGCGCGACGAGCAACAGGCCCGCGACGGCGAGCAGGCCGAAGATCGCGCGCCAATGCACGATCTCGACCAGCATGCCGCCGATCATCGGCGCCAGCATCGGCGCGAGCATCAGCATCATCATCATGCGCGACAGCAGCTGCGCACCGCGCGGGCCCGAAAAATTGTCGCGGATGATCGCCGGCGCCAGGACGCGCCCCGCCGCGGCGCCTGCGCCCTGGAGAAGGCGTGCGACGATCAGCATCTCCATGGTCGGCGCGAGGGCGCTCGCAATGCCGCCCAGGGTGAACACGGTCAAGCCGCCGATCAGGACCGGCCGTCTGCCAACGCGATCGGCCAGCGGCCCGCAGATCAGCAGACCAATGGCGAGGCCGAGCAGGAACACACCGATGGTGAGCTGCGCGTGTTCGGGACGCGTCGCGAAGTTACGCGCGAGCAGCGGCAAGGCCGGCAGGACGATGTCCACCGACAGCGCCACGGTTCCGCCGATCGCCGCGAGCAGCGCCGTGTGCGGCAGAGTTCCAGGGGTCAGCGCCATTGTTCAGCACGCCGTCGTGATCGGGAGGCGCGGCGTTACTAGACTACTCGCCCTCGCGCTCCAAGGATGACGATCGCCCTAAGCAAGAGAGCGGCCGCATGCGCGGACCGCTCCCATCACCACCGCGTCGACTGCAACTTGATCGACGCGGTTCGAGTTCGACTTACTGGATGGTTTCTCCGTGCAGCGCCAGATCGAGCCCATCGCGCTCCGCTTCGTCGGTCACGCGCAGACCGATCACGGCGTCGATGATCTTGAGGATCACGAAGCTGATCACGCCCGAGTAGATGACCGTGAAGCCGACGGCGACGATTTGTGTGACCAGCTGCCCGGCATTGCCTTCGAGCAAGCCTTGCGAACCCGCGGGATTCGCCTCGCTGGCCGACAGGCTGCCGACCGCGAACACGCCGGTCAGCAGCGCGCCGATGATTCCACCGACTCCATGCACGCCGAAGACGTCGAGGGAATCGTCATACCCGAGCGACCGCTTGAGGCTGGTGGACGCCCAGAAGCAGACCAGGCCCGCGATGATGCCGATGATCAACCCACCGCCGGGCATCACGAAGCCTGAAGCTGGGGTGATCGCCACGAGGCCCGCGATGGCGCCGGAGATCACGCCAAGCGCGGATGGCTTGCCGCGAGTCGCCCATTCCGTGAGCATCCAGGTGAGTGCCGCGCCAGCGGCCGCGATCTGCGTGACCGCCATCGCCATGCCCGCGCGGCCATTCGCTCCGGTGGCGGATCCGGCGTTGAAGCCGAACCAGCCCACCCAGAGCAGCGATGCGCCGATGATCGCCAGGGTCAGATTGTACGGCGCCATGTTGTCGTGGCCGTAGCCGCGGCGCTTGCCCAGGACCAAGGCGGCGACGAGGCCGGCGATTCCGGCGGTGATGTGGACCACGGTGCCGCCGGCGAAATCGAGCGCGCCTTTACCGGCGATCCAGCCATTGGGATGCCAGACCATGTGGGCGACCGGCGCATAGACGACGAGCACCCAGATGCCCATGAACCACATCAACGCGGAGAACTTCATGCGATCCGCGAAGGCGCCGCAGATCAGCGCCGGGGTGATGATCGCGAAGGTCATCTGGAACATCATGAAGACGACTTCGGGAATGGTCGTCGCGATCGCGCCATCCCCGGCACCGAGCGTGAAGGGCTTCTCCCATCCGATGCCGCCGAGGAAGAACTTCGAGAAATCACCAACAAAGGCGCCGCCATTGCCGAAGGCGAGGCTGTATCCGGCGATCATCCACAGGACGGTGACCAGGCAGCAGATCGCGAAGGACTGCATCATGGTCGCGAGGACGTTCTTCTTGCGCACCATGCCGGCGTAGAACAGGGCCAGGCCCGGGACCGTCATCATCAGCACGACGACGGTCGACGTCAGCATCCATGCCGTGTCGCCGGTGTCGATCTTCGCATCCGCGGCCCAGGCGATGGGCGCGGCGACGAGGCAAGCGGCGAATGTGATCGCCGCGGCTCCAGCGTCGAAAACCTGGCGTTTCGTGATCGTCATCTCAGGGCTCCTTGTGGTCTTGGCCTCGGGTGGTCTTGGCCTCGGGCCGTCGGGGTCATCCAACTCAAATTCCGTGCCAGCCGGGTTCCGGCCGATGGCGCGTGGCATTCCCGCGCTCGGCCCGGCGGCCGGCGATGCAATGCTGAGCGACTCCCGCGCCGACCTCGCCTGTTTCTTAGGCACTTGGTCAGAGCGCTTCGCCGTCGGTCTCGCCGGTGCGGATGCGAATCGCGTTCGAGAGCTCGTAGACGAAGATCTTCCCGTCCCCGATCTTTCCGGTCGACGCGGCCTTCTGAATGGCCTCGACGAGGCGTGGCGCGACGGCATCGGCGACGGCGACCTCGATCTTGACCTTGGGCAGGAAATTCACCTGGTACTCGGCGCCGCGATAGATCTCGGTTTGACCCTTCTGGCGTCCGAAACCCTTGACCTCCGTGACCGTGAGACCTTGCACGCCAAGCTGTGTGATGGCCTCGCGGACCTCGTCGAGCTTGAATGGCTTGATGACGGCCATGACCATTTTCATACGACGACCCTTTCCGACTTCGTGTGGTTCAAACGCCGGCGTCGACTCGCGCCGGCCCGTCGCGCGTGTTCTGCGCTCGACGATCCGCCATTCCTATTCAAGACCCGTGCCGGGAGTTCAAGACCCGCGCCGCGACGTCACGTCGCTGGACAGTGGACCTCGACATGCCCCACCGTGATCGCGTCATGAGCGAGCCCTCGCCAGAGCAATCCGCGCGTCCCGCCGGCCCTGTCGCGCGCGTCGATGTCGCGATCGTCGGCGGCGGACTCGTTGGCATGAGTCTCGCGATCGCGCTGTCGAGCGCCGGTCTGCGCATCGCCGTGATCGATCTCGAGCCACCGCTGACCACCGTCACCGATGCGTTCGACGGTCGCGCCTCCGCCATCGCATGGGGATCGCAGCGCGTCTTGACCGGCCTCGGGATCTGGGACGGCTTAGCGCCGCATGCCGCGCCGATTTTGGACATCCGGGTCTCCGACGGCGAATCCCGGTTATTCCTGCATTACGACCACCGCGACGTTGCCGACCACGCGCTCGGTTTCATCGTCGAGAATCGCTATATCCGCCGCGTCCTGCATGCGCGCGCCGCCGCTCTCCCCAATCTCGTCCGGATCGCGCCCGCGCGTGTCGAGACGATGGACCAGCAGCCGGGAGAGACGCTGCTCGGCCTCACCGGCGATCGGCATGTGGCGGCGCGTCTGATCGTCGGTTGCGATGGCAAGCGGTCCTTCGTCCGCCGGGAGGCCGGCATCGCCGTCTTCGAACATCGCTACGCTCAGACCGGGATCGTCGCCACCGTGCGTCATGCCATGCCGCACGCCAATGTCGCGCATGAGCGCTTTCTTCCAGCCGGTCCCTTCGCGATGCTGCCCTTGCCAGATCGCGACGGTGCGCATCGTTCGTCCATCGTGTGGACGGAACGCGCCGATCTCGCGCCGCTGTTGATGGCGCTCGACGATGCCGCTTTCGTCGTCGAGATCACGCGACGCTTCGGTCCGTGGCTCGGCGCGCTCGATATCGAGGGGCAGCGCTGGGCTTATCCGCTCGAACTCGTTCAGGCCGCGCGCTATATCGGCCCGCGCGTCGCGCTCGCCGGCGAGGCCGCGCACGCGATCCATCCGATCGCCGGTCAGGGTTTGAATCTCGGCCTGCGCGACGTCTCGGCGCTCGCGGAGTGCATCGTCGATGCCGCGCGTCTCGGCCTCGACATCGGCGCGCTGGATGTGCTCGAGCGCTACGAACGCTGGCGCCAGGTCGATAGCGTGATGCTGATGGCCGTCACCGACGGGCTCAATCGCCTGTTCTCGAACGATCTCGCGCCGATCCGCCTGGCGAGGGATCTCGGCCTCGCGGCTGTCGATCGCATCGCGCCGCTCAAGCGCCTGCTGATGCGTCACGCCATGGGCGTGGTCGGCGACCTGCCGCGTCTCGCGCGCGGCGAGAAGCTCTGACGCGCGGCCGCGTCGGTCGGCGCTAGCGCGTGAGCCAGACCAATGCCATCGGCACTGCTTCGACGTAGGTCACAAGCACGAGGACGAGCACGGCCGCGGCGAACATCGGCACGAGTTCGCGGCTGATCGCAAGCATGCCGACATTGGCGATGCGCGCGGCCACGAACAGCGTGCCGCCGACCGGCGGCGTGTAGAGGCCGATCGCGAGATTGAACGTCATGATCAGCCCGAGATGCACGGGATCGACGCCGAACGCCTTGGCGGTCGGGATGAACAGCGGCGCGGTCAGCAGCAGCGCCGGCAGCGGCTCGAGGAAGATCCCGAACAGCAGCAGCGAGATGTTGAGCAGCAGCAGGAACCAGAAGCGGTTCGGCGCGATCTCGCTGACCAGCTGGGCGAGAGCGGCCGGCACCTGCTCGACGGTGATCAGCCACGCCAGCACCGCGGTGGCGCCGACCACGAGCATGACGACCGCGCTGGTGATGAAGGAGTCGAGGACGAGGCGCGGCAGGTCGACGATGGTGATCTCGCGATAGACGATGAGCCCGACGATGAGCCCGTAGACGACGGCGACGGCGGCGGCTTCGGTCGGCGTGAAGATGCCCGAGTAGATGCCGCCGAGGATCACGACCGGCATCAGCAGCGCCGGAATGCTTTCGCGCAGCGCGTGCATGACCTCGCCGCGCGACGGACGCGCCCCGCCCGGATCGCAGCCGGTCGAGATGCCCTTCCAGACGCACACCACCATGAACGCGGCGGCGAGCACGAGTCCCGGCACGACGCCGGACAGGAACAGCTCGGCGATCGAGACATTGCCGACGAAACCGTAGACCAGCAGCGGAATGCTCGGCGGAATCAGGATCCCGAGCGTGCCGGCGCTGGCGACCAGCGCGCCCGCGAACGGTGCGCTGTAGCCGCGCTCGCGCATGCCCGGGATCATCACCGAGCCGATCGCGGCCGAATCCGCGACCGCCGATCCGGAGACGGCGCCGAACAGCGTACTCGACGCGACGGTGACGACGCCGAAACCACCGGGCAGGAAGCCGAGCATCACGCGCGCGAACTCGATCAACCGCCGGCCGACGCCGCCCTGGCTGATCAGCTCGCCGGCCAGCACGAAGAGCGGGATGGCGGCGAGATGCAGGGGCTCGACGCCGCCGACGTAGGTGAGCAGCACGGCTTGCAGCGGATACAGGCGATCGAAGATCCAGATCGTGCCGATCGCGGTCAGCAGCAGCGACCACACCAGCGGCATGCCGAGCAGCGCGAGTGCGAAGAACAGCAGGCAGATGACCGCGAGGACCATCGGCGACTACTCGGCCACGGCGCGCGTGCGCCAGCCGCGGACCAGCTGATGCGCGACGAAGATCGCGGTGAGCGCCGAGCCGACCGGCATCGCGGCGTATTGCAGGCCGACCGGCCAGTAGAGCACCGACATCTCCTGTTCCATCGTGCGCTCGACGATCGCCGCGCCACGCCAGGTCAGGATCGCGAGCAGGACCAGGACGCCCGCATCGACCGCCGCCTCGATCGTCCGGCGCAGCTTCGCCTGGAGCAGATCGAGGAACTCGGCGATGCGCATATGCGCGCGGCGACGCGCGGCCGCGGCGCCGCCGAGGAACGTCGCCCAGACCAGCACGAACTCGCCGAACTCGGTGTTCCACGCGATGTCGAGATTGAGGATCGCGCGCGCCAGCACATTGGCGAACATCACCGCGACGAGCATGGCGCCGAGCGCCACGATCGCGAGGTCGATCGCGTCGCCCAGCAGCCGGAGCGCGAGCGGCTCCGGCTGCGCGGGACGGTGGAACGGCATCAGCTCGCCGGCAGCGCTTTGCGGATCGCGTCGGCGCTCGCCAGCACCTCGTCGACGTCCTTGCCGTAGGCCTCGCGCGCCTTGTCGTAGACCGAGTTCACCGCCGCGCGGAACGGCGCGATGTCGGGCTTGGCGACCTTGGCGCCTTTCGCGGTCATCTCGTCGAGCTGCTTCTGCTCGTCCTCGCGCACGAGCTTGCGCGACAGCGCCGCCGCTTCCTTGGCCGCCCGACCCACCGCCTCACGCTCGGCGGCCGAGAGGCGCTGCCAGGTCGTCTCCGCGACCGCGAGCGGCAGCGGGCTGTAGACGTGGCGCGTCAGCGTGATGTGCGGCGCGACCTCGTAGAAGCGCAGCGAGTAGATCGTGTCGGTCGGGTTCTCCTGGCCGATCACGGTCCCTTGCTGGATCGCGAGATAGACCTCGGTCACCGGCATCACGACCGGGCTGAAGCCGATCGCCTCCATGATCCAGCGGATCATGTCATTCGGGAACACGCGCATCTTCTTGCCCTTCGCGTCGTCCGGGCTGCGCAATTCCTGTTTGGTCGTGAAGCTGCGGAACCCGGCTTCCCAGGTCGAGAGGATGCGCAGGCCCTTCTTCGGCAGCTCGTCGAACTGCTTCGCGAGCCACGGCGAGTCGTCATAAAACTTCCAGCCCTGCTCGTAGGTGTCGAGCAGGAACGGCATCGCGGTCAGGTTCAGCGGCTTCTGATGCGTGGCGTAGGTGCCGGTGCCGGTGACCGTGAAGTCGATGCCGCCGAGCTGCAGCTGCTCGACCGCCTTGGGATCGTTGGCGAGCTGGCCCGAATGGAAGACCTGCAGCTTGAGCGCGCCCTTGGTGTACTCGTCGATTCTGGCGGCGAAGAACTCCGCCGCCTTCTGGCGAGAACCGACTTGCGTGTCGGTGTGGCTGAATTTCAGCGTGCGCTGCGTCTGCGCGCCCGTGATGGCCGGAAAGCCGGTGACTGCGGCGGCCCCCAGCAGAATGTTTCGACGTGTCGTCATGCGTTCCTCCTCGGTTAGATTTTTATGAAGCGGGCCTCTTCGTTCGCCCGGTAGATCGCCTCTTCAATGGCGATGTTGCGCAGATAGCTGCGGCCGTCATTGGCGACCGGCGCGCCGTCGCGCAGATGCGCGATCGCGTGCAGCGTCTGGTGATAGACGCAGTCGCCGCCAAAGCCGCGCTCCTCCCAGGCATAGGGATGCGGGCGTTCGGCCTTGCCATGCGGTTTGAGGAAGAGATTGCCGAAACCGTCCAGGCGCAGCGCGCCGCCGGTTCCCTCCAGGAACATCAACCCGTTGGTCATGCGCGTGTCATCGGCGGGATGGTCGAGATGGCGATTGCCGTCGAACACGCCCAGCGCTCCCGATGCGAAGTCGAACACCACGATGCCGGCATCTTCGCCTCGGATGATCGGATTGAATCGCCGCAGCCGCGCGAATACGCCGGTGATCTCACCGAGCAGCATGCGGAACACATCGACGAGATGGATTCCCGTCTCGTGGATCAGGAAGCGCGGCTGGTCCTTGAAATAGGGCTGGCGCGAAAGATAGGGCGCGTTTGGCCCCTGGCCGTCGCCGGGCCGCAAACGAAAAGTGACGTTGAGCGGCGTGCCGAGAGCGCCCGAGTCGAGCACGCGCCTGGCCTCGCGGAACCACGGCATGAAGCGGAAATTCTCGTGCACGACGATGCGGATCGCGTGCCGCTCGGCCGTCTCGACGAGTGCGGTGGCCTCGGGGAGTGCGTCGGCGAGCGGCTTCTGGCAGATCACGTCGATGCGTCGCCGGCCCGCGGCCTCGACGATGGCGTGATGCGTCGACGGCGGCGTCACGATGTCGAGCGCGTCCGGCTTCATCTCGTCGAGCATCGTCTCGAGGTCGACGAAGCTGCGCGCGGCGGCGAACTCGCCGGCGCCGGCGCTCGCCTTCTGCGCATCGTGGTCGCAGACTCCGACCACCGCGACGCCGTCGGCGCGACGCCAGGCATCGCGATGGAAGCGCGCGAAATACCCTGAACCGACGATGGCGATGCGCAGGCTCATGTGCCGAGCGCCTCGATCACGGCCTTCGCCGTCGCCGCCGTGCCGTCGCCGCCGCCGACGTCATGGGTGCGGATGCGGCCATCCACGAAGATGCGGTCGACGGCGCGTTCGATATCGCTCGCGGCGTCGCGCGCAGCCTGGGATCCGCTGCGCTCGCCGAGCCACTCGAGCATCAGCGCCGTCGACAGGATCATCGCGGTCGGGTTGGCGATGCCGCGCCCGGCGATATCGGGCGCCGAGCCATGGCTCGGCTGGAACAGTGCATGCTTGTCGCCGACATCCGCGGACGGTGCGAAGCCCATGCCGCCGATCAGTCCGGCGCCGAGATCGGAGAGGATGTCGCCGAACAGATTCTCCATCGGCAGCACGTCGAAATCCCAGGGCCGC
Organism: Alphaproteobacteria bacterium; assembly: GCA_031403455.1. GTDB lineage: Bacteria > Pseudomonadota > Alphaproteobacteria > CACIAM-22H2 > CACIAM-22H2 > CAIOSQ01. The sequence continues at coordinate 11,776 of JANNTF010000378.1, forward strand.
CGCACGAGGTCGAGCGCCATCGCGTCGACATAGTGATGCGCGGCCGCGACGCCGGGAAACTCCCGCGCGGTCTCGTAGAACACCTTGCGCATGAAGGCGAAGGACAGGAACACATTGGCCTTGTCGACCAAGGTCACGCGACCGGGGCTGCCGCGCTTGGCCTGGCGCCTCTCTGCGAGACGGAAGGCGAAGCGGGTGAGGCGCTCGGTGGTCGCGCGCGTGATCACCTGCGTGTCGCGCGCCTCCTTGTCGTCGATCACCACGCCTTTGCCGCGCGACGCGAACATGCCCTCGGTCGACTCGCGCAGGATCACGAGATCGATCTCCCGGGCGCGCGGCGAAGCGAGCGCCGTCGGTACGCCCGGGATCGCGCGGATCGGGCGCACGCCGGCATGGAGCTCAAGCCGGACGCGCAGATCGAGCTGCGGCGCGATCTCGGTGCCGTCGGGATAGCGGATTTCCGGCCAGCCCATGGCGCCGAACAGGATCGCATCGACCTTCTCGGCGCGCGAGAAAGCCTGCTCGGTCATCGCCACGCCGTGCGCGCGGTAATGCTGCGCGCCGCCCTGCACGAGTTCGCGCGAGACGGCGAAGCCATGGCGCTTCTCGACCGCTTCGAGCACGGCGACGGCCGCGTCCATCACTTCGACGCCGATGCCGTCGCCGGGCATCACGGCGATATGAAAATCGTTTCGTTTCATAGCCGCCTCAGCTGGTGATGGCCGATGATGCGCAGCAACTCATCGCCGCCGCGCCGGCGATGGGCGCGGTAGAGGTCGCGCGCCTTGTCGGCGTCGCCGGCCAGGATCGCCTTCAGGATCGCGCGATGCTCGCGCGTCGACTGGGTCGGCACCGCGCGCAAGGTCAGCGTCGCCATGCGCGCGCGATGCGCCTGGTCCCATACCGTCATGATCAGCTGCGCGAGCCGGCGATTGCCGCAGGATTCGGCGAGCGCGTGATGGAATCGGACATCGGCTTCGGCCCAGCCGCGCAGATCGTCGCGCGCCAGCGCCGCCTCCATCGCATCGCAGGCATCGATCAGCGGCTGGATTTCGCGCCGGCTGGGCTTGCGCGTCGCGAGCAGCTCCGCGGCCGTCGGCTCGAGGCTGGTGAGCACCTCATAGATCTCACGCATGTCCTCGGGACTGATCGGCGTGATCCGCACGCCGTGGCGTGGCACGACCTCGAGCAGCCCCTCGCGCTCGAGCCGCAGGAACGCCTCGCGCACCGGCGTGCGCGACAGGCCGAGCTGCAGCGCGACTTCCTGCTCGAGCAGCTGCGTCCCCGCCGCGAGCTCGTTGTCGAGAATGCGCGCCTTCAGCGTGCGATAGGCGAACTCCGTCGATTTGAGTTCGCTGCGCTCGGCGGTCTTGGCGGGCTGAGCCACGTCATGTGCCTTTCGTATCCAATAACGTATACGCTATCGGATCCGACAATGTCAGCGCAAGCTTGGACTCGCGATCTCAGCCCAGACGCAGCAGCGGCACGCCGGCCAGCGCCAGCCCGACCGCAAGCAGGCGGTACGCGCTCAGCGTCTCCTTCAACCAGAACACGGCGATGAGCATCGCGAACACCGCGCTGGTGTCGCGCAAGGCCGCGGCGGGGGCGACGGGCGCGCGCGCCCACACCCAGAGGATCAGCACGTAGGACGTCATCGAGGCCAGCGACGCCGGCAGCGCGAGGCGCCAATGCGCACGCAGCAGCGTCCACGGCGCGCCGGCATCGCGCGTCAGCCAGGCCATGGCCACCGCGTTGCTGATGCTCACGGCGAAGCCATAAGCCGCCGCCGAGCCGCCGGCGCGCGCGCCGCGCGCATCGGCCAGCACATAGGCTGATGTGATCAGTCCGGCAGCGAGCGTCCAACCCAGCGCGACGGCCGGCAAGCCATGCGCGCCCTGGCCCGGGCGACGCGCGTCGATCGCGAGCATGACCAGCGCCGCCACCACGAGCGCCACCCCGCCGAGCGCCACGGGGCCGAGAAATTCGCCGGCGAGGAGCGGCGACAGTGCCGCCACGCCCAGCACCGAGAAGGCGCGCGTCATCGGATAGACCGTGCCGAACGCGCCGCTCTCATAGGCGCGCAGCAGCGACACGACGGCACCCATGTTCAGCAGCGTCGAGAGCAGCATCCACGGCAGCGCGGCGGCGGATGGCAGCCCGGTCCATGCCAGGCCCGCCAGCGCCAGCAGCGCGGCGCCGGCCATCTGCGCCGCCATCGCTTGACGCGGCGCCGGACTCGCCTTGACCGCCGCGTTCCAGCCCGCATGCGGCAAGGCGCTCGTCAGCGCCGCGGCGAATTGCCAGCCATCCATCGCGCTGATCTTTCAATCCTCGACGCGGCGATAGAAGTACGTCGTGCTGCACAGCCCGCCTCGCGGCCACAAGGCGAAATCCGGCACGACGCCCGCGCGCTGCCAGCTGAGACGTTCATACAGGCGCTCGGCCGCGCTGCCGGTGACGGTGTCGAGCACCAGCAACGTCTTGCCGCAATCGCGCGCCAACTCGACCGCGGCGCGCATCAACGCCGCGCCGAGGCCACGGCTTCGCGCGCGGCGATGCACCAGCATTTTCGCCAAATCGGCGCGATGCAGCTGATTGTCGGGCTGATCGAGCACGAGCTGCACGGTGCCGCACAGGCCTTGCGCGTCCTCCGCGACCAGCAAGGTGCGCTCGCCCGCGGCCACGCCCGCGGCGACACGGCCCCAGAACGCCCGCGCCGTCTCGCGCGACAACGGATGCATGAAGCCGACCGAGGCGCCGCCCTCGACGCAATCGATCAGGATGTCGGCCAGCGCATCGATCGACGCGTCGTCCAACTCGGTGACGCGACGGATGCGCGGTGAGGAGGCGTTCATCGGCGGCTGGCTCTGTCGCTCGCCAGCGTGACACGGCCACACCGCGCGTTCCCCCGAAAATCCACGCTGGATCGATTTTTCTGTCGCATCCGCCAGCGTGGACGCACGCCAAGTTTGAAGCCGCGTATCGGCCCGTCCGGTTGAGCGCAGGGTCGGGCAGCCATCCCTCACTCAATAACGTGGTCCGCTTGCTGCAGCACCCGCTGTGGGATCGTAAGTCCCAGCGCTCTTGCTGCTTTCAAATTGATGATCAGCTCGAACTTTGTAGGCTGCTCGATAGGAAGCTCGGCCGGCTTCGCGCCCTTGAGGATCTTGTCCACGTATGTGGCTGCCCTTCGCCACGAATCCTCAAAACTCGCCCCGTAAGCCATTAGGCCCCCGGCATCGACGAAGAGCTTGCTAAAGTAAATTGCGGGCAGGCGCTTGCTCGCGGCGAACTGGA
>JANNTF010000379.1:0-2513 GCA_031403455.1 Alphaproteobacteria bacterium
TCGTCGCGCGCTTCATCGGCTCACCGTCGATGAACCTCATTCCGGGCACAATCCCGCCGGAAGGCGGCGCCATCCGGCTTCACGGTTTGGACATAGGCGTCCCGATCCCGGGCCTGACCCGGGCCAGGGGCGAGAAGATCCTGCTCGGCGTCAGGCCCGACGATCTGCACGTCAACGGGGCCGCGCGCGAAGGTGGCCTCGTTCTCGAGGCGCAGGTGAATGTCATCGAGCCGCTGGGTCCGGATACACTGGTCTATGCCACATGCGGCGGGCATGAACTCGTGGCCAAGGCGGATGCGCGCACCCCGCCGGGCCTCGGCGATGTTGTCCGGCTCGTGGCCGACGCCGACACGTTGCACCTCTTCGATGCCGGCACCGAAGCCGTCCGGATTGCGTAGTAGCCGGACGCGGCGTCAGGCCGCGGTCGATCGCGCGCCACGCCGCCGGCGCATGCCTAAGCCGGCGAGGCCGGCCGCGACGAACAGCGCCAACGTGCCCGGCGCGGGCACCCGATCCGGATCGACGCTGGCCAGCAGCGTTGCCGTGAATTCCATGCTGCCGGGATTGTCGAAGTAGAATCCGGGTGAGCCGTCGAAGCTCCCCGCATCCGCAAACCCGATATAGAGCCGCGTCGCGTTCACCGGCGCGGTGAATTGCAGCGTCGCGCCGAGCGCATCGTCGAGCCCAGCCTTGCCGTCGCCGATGTAGAAGACCTGATGCAGAGCCGGCGACAGCGAGCCTGCCGCCGCGGCGACCCAAGGCAGCGTGCTCGGCGCAATGCCGCCGAACGGATCGACCTCGGTCGTGAACAATCCGACCAGCGGGAGCTGCGTGTCACCGATCGCGCCCGACAGGCCGTTGAGGCTGCCGACATTCGTCGGATTCGTACCGTTGTTGAAAAAGACCTTGCCGTCGGGCGTGTTGAGATCGCCCGGATCGCTGCAGCAATTGACGCCGCCGGCCGCCGAGAAGGTGAAGATGTTGCCGGCCCCGGCCACGAAATTCAGCTCGGCGGGCGCGGTCGAGTCCGCGACGAGGGTGCTGCCCACGTGACCGAAGATCTCGTAGATGCTCGCGGTGCCGACGACCACGCCACCCGAGGCGCCGCCGGGCGCGATCGGCGTGGCACGGGCGATGCCGCCCGTCACGAGCAACGCAGCCGCACACGCCACGATCGCAAGCGTCGTCTCTCTCGTCATTGTTCTTCCCCCGCTGCACCGAAATCTCGAGACAAAACCTATCCTGCGCCCATGGCGCCACCAACCTGATTCATCTCCGGCCATGCGGCACGGCGAGTCAGCCGTCATGCGACCGCCGCTCGGCGACCGGGATCCGCGGGATGATGAGGGCGTAGCTCGCGAAGGTCAGCACGCCCATCAGACAGACGAAGCCGGCCAGCGCACGTGGCGTGCCGTCGAACGCGAGGGCGACACCCATGCCGACCAGGGCGCTGGTCAGCGACTGGAAGAATCCCATCAGCGACGACGCGGCGCCCGCCGTGCGCGGAAACGGCGTCAACGCGCCGGCGATCGCCTGCGGCGCGCTCAGTGACAGGCTGAACATGTAGAGCATCATCGGTCCGACCAGAGTCGCCACGCTCGCGATGCCGGCGAATGCGAAGCTCGCGATCAGGATCCCCGCCAGCGCCACACCGCGCACGCCGAGGGCGAGGGTGCGATCCAGGCCGAGCCGCGTGACCAATCGGCCGGAGACCGTGTAGCCGGTGATGTTGCCGAGCATGACCGTGCCGAACACCAGTCCGAAATACTCGGTCGGCACCTCGAGCACCTGGATCACCACGAAGGCGACGCCGGAGAGATACGCGCCGAGTCCGCCGAACAGACAGCAATTGATCAGGGTGTAGCCGACGAAGACACGGCTGCGCAGGAGATACGCGAAGGTTTCGATCAGCCGGATCGGCTGCAGCGCTTCGGAATCCTTGATGCGGATCGTCTCGCCGAGGCTGGTCGTGACGGCGAGCAGCAGCGCCAACCCGTAGCCGGTCACGAAGATGAAGCTCGCGCGCCAGCCGAAATTCGCCTGCAGCACGCCGCCGACGATCGGCGCCAGGATCGGGCCGAAGCTCATCACCATGCCCATCAGCGACAGGAGGCGCGCCGCCGCTTCGCGTTCATGCAGGTCGCGCACCATGGCGCGGGCGAGCACCGGCGCCGCGATCGAACCGAAGACGAGCAGAAACCGCGCGGCGATCAGCTGCTCGATCGATTGCGCGAAGACGCACGCGATCGATGCGGCGACATAGAGAGTCAATCCACCGATCAGCAGCGGCCGTCGGCCGAAGCGATCCGAGAGCGGGCCGTAGAAAAGCTGGCCGACGGCGCCGCCGAAGAAGGCGAGGCTGAGCGTCAGCTGCACCGCCGCCATATCGACCCCGAAGAAACCACGGATCGCCGGCATCGACGGCAGATAGGTGTCGGTCGTGAACGGACCGACGGCGGTCAGCGCGCCGAGCAGAACGAGGAGGAGGCGGCTGTCGCGGTGGAGCATCTTCC
>JANNTF010000380.1:0-1570 GCA_031403455.1 Alphaproteobacteria bacterium
TCTGGAAGCATCGCGTGGTGCCGCGCAGCACGACGCGGTCGGGGATGACGTTCCAGGTGTCGCCGCCGTGGATCTGCGTCACTGAAACGACGACCGCATCGAGCGGCTTCACGTTGCGGCTCACGATCGTCTGCAGCGCCACGACGATCTGGGCGGCGATCACGACCGGATCGATCGATTGATGCGGCATCGCGCCATGGCTGCCGCGGCCATCGACATCGATCTCGAACGTGTCATTGGACGCCATCATCGCGCCGGGCCGGATCGCGAATTCGCCAACCCTCAGGCCTGGAATATTGTGCATGCCATAGACCGCATCACACGCGAATCTGTCGAACAGGCCCTGCTCCACCATCACCCTTCCGCCGCCCTCGTTTTCCTCCGCCGGCTGGAAGATGAAATGGACGATGCCATCGAAATTGCGGGTCTCGGCGAGGTAGCGCGCGGCACCGAGCAGCATCGCCGTATGTCCATCATGCCCGCAGGCGTGCATCTTCCCCGGCACGCTCGAAGCATGGGCAAAGGAGTTCTTCTCCTGGATATGCAGGGCGTCGAGATCGGCGCGCAGACCGATCGAGCGCTGCCCCTTGCCGACGCGCAGCGTGCCGACGACACCGGTGCCTGCGAGGCCGCGCTCGACCGCCAGGCCGAGACTCTCGAGCTGCCGTGCGACGAGCTCGGCGGTGCGATTCTCCTCGAACGCGGTCTCGGGATGGCGATGAATGTCCTGGCGCCACACGATCATGTCCTCGTGGAAGGCGGCGATACGATTGATGACGGCCATGGCTTGCGACCCCTTCACATGCAGAGCGCCGGCGCGGCTCACGCGTCGCGGCAATCCTCGGCGCGCAGCGACGGCAGGGGATGCTACGCCAATATCTTCTCTGATTGGGGGACGTCACGGATTTCTCTCGGGCAATTGGTGGTTGCGCTTTGAGCCGCGTGGTGGCCAGTCTCTATGGCAACGCTCCGTGATCGCGGTGTGGATCCTGCCGGGCTGACGCGATCGCATCGCAGGATCACAGCTGGAGCGACACAAGTCGCGATGCGTCCAATTTCCTTTCGGAAAACCAGTTGCCGGTGCCGGCGAGGTGATCGAATGAAGCGGCGCGATGCCTTGCCCCTGCTCGGTGGCGCGGTTGCGGTGTGGCCGCTTGCGGCGCGCGCGCAGCAGAAGGCGATGCCGGTGGTGGGCTTTCTTGGCTTTACGACGCTCGAAAACAACGCTCTGTCTAATGCTGCGGTTCGTCAGGGGCTAGGGTGTGTACTCACATAATGTCTTGAACTGAAGCGCTGCTTTGTGATTCACCGTGGTCGGAGGTGGCTCATGCGCTTTGATTTGACGGACGAAGAATGGACCCTGCTTGAACCGCTGCTGCCGACGCAGCGCAAATCGGCTCGGACAGATGATCGGCGGGTCATGAGCGCGATCTTCTACGTTCTGCGAACCGGCATGCCGTGGCGCGACCTGCCGGAGCGCTATGGCCCTTATACGCCGGCCTATAATCGCTTCAATCGCTGGTCTGAACGCGGCATCTGGAAGCGGATGTTCGATCGGTTGGCGACGAAA
>JANNTF010000381.1:0-4507 GCA_031403455.1 Alphaproteobacteria bacterium
GCCGAGGCGCGACGAAGATTGATCAGCGCCGAGGCGCGACGAAGATTGATCAGCGCCGAGGCGCGACGAAGATTGATCAGCGCCGACGGGTCAGCACGAACAAGCCCTGCTCGCCGAGAAGATTGGCGAGGAAGCCCGGCGCCCGCAAGGCACGTGGGCGGCCGCGTGCGTCCAGCACCATGCCCTGCTCGATGGTGATGCCGACATCCTCGCAGAGCTCGACGAAATCATCGATCGTGCAGAGATGGATGTTCGGCGTCTCGTACCAGGCGACGTCGTAGGAATCGGTGACCGGCATCTTGCCCGACCACAGCAGCTTCAGGCGCACATGCCAGGCGCCGAAATTCGGGAAGCTGACGATCGCACGGCGCCCGATGCGCACGAGCTGGTTGAGCACCTCGCGCGGGTCGTAGGTCGCCTGCAAGGTCTGCGACAGGATCACGAAGTCGAAGGCGTCGGACGGATAGTCCTTGAGGTCGGTGTCGGCGTCGCCCTGGATCACCGACAGCCCGTGCGCCACGCCCTTGTTCACGCCGGCCTGGCTGATCTCCATGCCGCGCCCGTCGACCTGGCGGAAATGCGCGAGGTAGTCGAGCAGCGCGCCGTCGCCGCAGCCGATATCGAGCACGCGCGTGCCCAGGGGAATCATATCGGCGATGACCTGGAGATCGACGCGGATATTGGCGCGCGGATGCGCGCTGACGGATTGCACATGGGTCGCCATCAGCGCTTGAGTCCGCGGCGCTCGGCACAACCGTCGATGAAGCCGCCGAGCACGTCGAGGAACTCCGGCTCGTCGAGCAGGAAGGCGTCGTGGCCCTTGTCGGTCGGGATCTCCACGAAGCTCACATTGGTCGCGGCGGCGTTGAGCGCATGGACGAGCGCGCGACTCTGCGCGGTCGGGAACAGCCAGTCCGAGGTGAAGCTCACCACGCAGAACCGCGCCTTCGAGCCGCGGAAGGCGTCGGCGAGCTGGCCGCCGAAATCGCGCGCGAGGTCGAAATAATCCATCGCGCGGGTGATGTAGAGATACGAGTTGGCGTCGAAGCGATCGACGAAGGTCGAGCCCTGATGGCGCAGATAGCTTTCGACCTGGAAATCCGCGCCGAAGCCGTAGCTCAGCACGTCGCGATCCTGAAGATTTCGACCGAACTTGCGATGCAGCGCCGTCTCCGAGAGATAGGTGATGTGCGCGGCCATGCGCGCCACGGCGAGTCCGCGATGCGGGCGCATGCCCTTGAGCTGATAGTCGCCGCCGCACCAATCGGGATCGGCCATGATCGCCTGGCGCCCGACTTCGTGGAACGCGATGTTCTGCGCCGAATGCCGCGACGCCGTCGCGATCGGTATGGCCGCGAAGACCTGCTCGGGATAGGTCGCGGCCCATTGCAGCACCTGCATGCCGCCCATCGAGCCGCCGATCACGCAGAACAGGCTCTCGATTCCCAGCGCGTCGATCAGGCGCTTCTGCGCGCGCACCATGTCGCCCACGGTGATGACCGGAAAGGCCAGGCCGTAGGGCTTGTCTGTCGTGGGATCGATCTCCTTCGGCCCGGTCGTTCCCATGCAGCCGCCGATGACGTTCACGCAGATCACAAAGTAGCGATCGGTGTCGAGGATGAGGCCTGGGCCGACCAGCGTTTCCCACCACCCGGGCTTGCCGGTGATCGGGTGCGGCTCGGCGACGAACTGGTCGCCGGTGAGCGCATGGCACACCAATACGGCGTTGGCGCGCCGCGGATCGAGCTTGCCATACGTCTGATAGGCCAGCGTCAGCGGCCCTAACGATGCGCCGCTGTCGAGTTTGAGCGGATCATGGGCCGGGATCTCAAGCCGCTTGCCGGGCAGGACCGGCGGAGGGGACGCGGTCGAGAGCATACGCGAGCCAGTTCCTGCGCTGATGGTGAAGGAGCGGAGGCGAAGATCGCACCGGCTCCCGCTGGGTTCAAGACCGCCATTTGATTTCGGCGCGCTCAGCGGATATCTCGTTGCATCCATTCCTCATGGCTGTTGCAGATGACCACACCCGCAAAGACGCTCGACGAGTTGCGACGAGACATCGACGCGCTGGATGACAAGATCCACGACGCGTTGATGGCGCGCGCGCTGGTCTCTGACGCCGTGCGCTCCGCAAAAGGCGGAGCGGCGGCGGTGTTTCGTCCCGGTCGCGAGGCCGCGGTGTTGCGCCGTCTCGTGCATCGTCACCACGGCCATCTGCCCGCTTTGGTGGTCGTGCGGATCTGGCGCGAGATCATGACCGGGTCGAGCCGGCTGCAAGGGCCGTTCACCGTGGCCGTGACGATGGGCGCCGCCGGTGGCGCGGCGGGCGAACTCGCGCGCGATCATTTCGGGACGCTGACCGCGATCGTGCCCGCCGCATCGACCGCGCAGGCGCTCAGCGCCCTGGCGGAGAATCGCGCGCAGATCGCGCTGGTGCCGATCGCCGAGGATGTTCCCGACGAATCCTGGTGGCGCAGCTTCGGCGCGGGTCCGGGGCCGCAATTGAATGTGCTCGCGCGCGTGCCCTTCACGGCGGATCTGCGCACGGGCGCCGCCTTGATCATCGGTCGCCAGAGCTTCGACGTATCGGGCGTGGATCATGGCTTCATCGTCGTCGAGACCTTGGTCGAGGTGAGCCAGGCGCGGCTGCGCACCGGACTCGAGAAGGCCGGGCTCCGGGTGCTCGGCTTTCCGGCCGCGGTCGACGATCCCGGCGCCGGATCGCTGCAGCTGGCCGAGCTCGTCGAGTATGTCGCATCGGGCGATCCGCGCCTGGGGCAGGCCGAGCAGATCATCGGCGAGGGCACGCGCCTGCGCTCGATCGGCGGCTATGCGACGCCGCTCGACCTGCCGCGGCGCTGACCCTTCCCCGATCTACGCAGTTCAGGTGATTTCCCCATGACGAATCCGACCCCGCGCCCCGGTGTGATGGCGATCGAGCCCTATGTCGGGGGCAAATCGTCGCTGTCCGGCCAGGCGCGAATCATCAAATTGTCGTCCAACGAAGGCGCGCTGGGACCCAGCCCGCGTGCGACGGCGGCGTTCGCCAAGCTGGCCGACAAGCTGCATCGCTATCCCGATGGCAGCGTTGGCGATCTGCGCATCGCCATCGCCGAGCGCTTCGGGCTCAAGGCGGCGCAGATCGTTTGCGGCGCCGGGTCGGACGAGCTGATCGCCCTGCTGACCAAGGCCTATGCCGGTCCTGGCGACGAGGTGCTCTTCAGCCAATACGGCTTCGTCATGTATCCGATCGCCACGCATGCGGCCGGGGCCACCCCGGTGAGCGCGCCCGAGACGGGGTATCGCACCGACGTCGATGCGCTGATCGCGAAAGCGAGTGCGCGCACCAAGCTGTGCTTCGTCGCCAACCCGAACAATCCGACCGGCAGCTACATCACCGGCGCCGAGCTGCAGCGTCTGCGCGCCGGCCTGCCGGCCCATACCATCCTGGTGATCGACGCGGCCTATGCCGAGTACGTGTCGCGCAACGACTATTCGGGCGGCCTCGATCTCGTCGACGCGCACGACAACGTCATCGTGATGCGGACATTCTCGAAGATCTTCGCGCTGGGCGGCTTGCGGCTCGGTTGGGCCTACGGACCGGCGGGTATCGTCGATGTCCTCAACCGGGTGCGCGGACCGTTCAACGTGTCGTCGGCCGCGCAGGCCGCGGGAATCGCGGCGCTCGAGGATTTCGCCTTCTCCGATCGCGCGCGCCGCCACAACGATGTCTGGCTGCCATGGTTCAGCAAGGAACTCGCCGCGCTCGGGCTCGAGGTCCTGCCCTCCGTCGGGAATTTCGTGCTGGTGCGGTTCCCATCGGGCGCCAAGAACGCCGCCAATGCCAACACGCATCTCAACGATGACGGGATCATTGCGCGTGCCGTCGCGAATTACGGCTTGCCCGATCACATCCGCTTCACGATCGGCACCGAGGAGGAGATGCGCCTCGTCGTCGCCAGCCTCGCCGCCTTCATGACGGCCTGAGCCGATGGCCCGTCGCGCGGCCCTGTTCGATCGTGTCGCGCTGATCGGGTTCGGCCTGATCGGTTCGTCGCTCGCCCGCGTCATTCGCCGCGACAAGCTCGCCCGGGAAATCGTCGCCTGCGACGCCTCCGGCCCGGTACGCGACAAGGTGATCGAACTCGGCCTCGCCGATCGCGTGTTCGGCGATGCCGCGGCCGCGGTGCGGGGCGCCGATCTGGTGGTGCTGTGCACGCCGGTCCTCAGCTATGGCGCGATCGGCGCCGTGATCGGACCGAAGCTGAAGAAGGGCGCGATCCTCACCGATGTGGGGTCGGTCAAGCGCGCGGTGGTCGAGAGCCTGGCGCCGCACGTCAAACGCGGCGTGCATCTCGTGCCGGGACACCCGATCGCGGGGACCGAACATTCCGGCCCGGAGGCGGGGTTCGCCGAATTGTTCAAGGGCAGATGGTGCATCCTGACGCCGCCGGCGGGCGCCGACGCCAAGGCGGTCGAGCGTGTGCGCGGTCTGTGGCGCGCGGCC